>NZ_CP066785.1 GCF_028751195.1 Alicyclobacillus sp. ALC3 | reverse complement strand
TGACTTGCCGGAAGCATCACATGCCATCAAACACACGGGCATGTTTAAGGCATCCTGGTTCATCCTTACCGTGCTTCTGATCGGTTATATCTTGACGGAGCTTCTTCATTTTCCAGTGTCTGCTGTCGCCCTCACCATTGCGCTGGTCTTTCTAATCGCTGGGACGAAAACGAAAACTATCGCTCCTTGGCGAACAATCAAATCTGCACCCTGGGCAATCGTCGTGTTCTCCATTGGCATGTACGTGGTCGTGTATGGACTGAAAAATGTAGGACTGACCAATCTGCTTGGACACTTGATGCAATGGTCGACACACGGTGGACTTTATGACGGTACGTTGTTCACTGGGTTTGTAGCTGCAATTCTGGCGAGCATCATGAACAATATGCCGACAGTGATGATCGACGCACTTGCCATCCATTCCACAAATGCCACAGGGGTGATGCATGAAGCCATGGTATATGCCAATGTCGTTGGCTGTGACTTGGGACCCAAGATTACCCCGATTGGATCGTTAGCCACCCTTTTGTGGTTGCACGTCTTAAACCAAAGAGGCGTGAAAATTGGTTGGGGTCAATATTTCAAGACCGGGATTGTGCTCACGATTCCAACGTTGTTTGTAACACTCTCCGGTCTGTATCTGTGGCTATTGCTCGTTCACTAAGTTTAGGAGGCGTTTCTTATGGAAAAACCGCTCATTTACTTTCTCTGCACAGGGAATTCATGCCGCAGCCAGATGGCTGAGGGATGGGCAAGACATCTTGGCGGAGACAAAGTTGAAGTTTACAGTGCAGGCATCGAGGCGCATGGACTAAACCCTCGTGCAGTCGCAGCAATGAAAGCAGCTGGCGTTGATATCTCGCATCACAAATCCGAGTTAATCGACCCTGAGATTTTGAACACTGCAGACTACGTGATCACCCTGTGCGGAGATGCAAATGACAAATGCCCTGTCACACCGCCACATGTGAACCGTTTGCACTGGGGATTTGAAGACCCAGCCAGGGCGACGGGAACGGAGGAGGACATCACAGCAAAGTTCCATGAAGTGCGCGACGCCATCAAAGACCGGATCGCGACATTTCTGAAGGAGGAGGTAGGCGAATGACCATCAAGCGTATGCATGTTGCCGTTAATTGCTCTGATTTAGGAGCCTCTCTGAAGTTTTATCGCGCCTTTTTCGGAGCCGAGCCCACCAAAGTCAAAGAAAACTATGCGAAATTCGAACTCACTGAACCAGCACTCCACCTTTCGTTAAATGTTCGTCCGTTTGAGAAAGACGGCGTGCTAAATCATTTAGGCTTGCAGGTGCACGACACAGAAGAAGTGCTCGCCATGGGCGAACGGCTTCGCCGGAACAATTTGGTGTTGATCGACGAAATGAATACGACCTGTTGTTACGCCGTCCAGGACAAAGTGTGGGTGTATGACCCGGACGGGAACGCGTGGGAAATCTTCTACACAAAAGAGGATTCAGAGTTCGAGTCGGCAGACGATGCCCGACATAATCTTTCTCTTTGCTGTGCACCACCTGCGCAACCCAGCTTTATTCCAATCGAGGTTTCTTCGAAACAGTAAGAAATAGGGAGTGGGAGAAATGAGACAAGTTGTTGTTGTTGGCACGGGTCCTGCAGGATTAACTGCAGCGATATACCTCGCTCGGGCAAACCTGAACCCACTCGTAATAGAAGGCAATGAGCCAGGGGGTCAATTGACACTCACCACGGAAGTCGAAAACTTTCCTGGCTTCCCTGACGGAGTCATGGGACCCGAGTTGATGGAAAACATGCGTAAACAAGCCGAAAAGTTTGGAGCTGAATTTACACGCGGTTGGGTCAGTGAAGTCAATCTTTCAGGAGACGTGTTTAAACTCCAAGTCGATGGTATGGCTGAATTGAAGACGAAATCTCTGATTATCTCTACAGGTGCCTCTGCCAAGATGCTCGGCATTCCTGGTGAGAACGACAACATCGGGCGCGGCGTGAGTACCTGTGCAACTTGTGATGGATTCTTCTTTAGAGGCAAAAAAATCATTGTCGTTGGCGGTGGAGATTCCGCCATGGAAGAAGCGAACTTTTTAACAAAATTCGCGTCAGAGGTACGGATTGTCCATCGCCGTGCTGAACTTCGCGCATCGAAAATCATGCAAGACCGTGCTCGTAGCAATCCCAAAATCACTTGGAGTCTTGATTGCACGCCTGTGGAAGTCAATTCGGACGGCAAGCGTGTTACGCGACTGAAGGTAAAGAACAATGAAACGGGATTGGAAGAAACGCTCGAAACAGACGGTATCTTCGTCGCGATTGGACACAGACCCAATACAGCCTTTCTAAACGGACAGATTGATACGGATGACGTTGGATATATTGTTGTGAAGCCTGGTACAACTGAGACCAGCATTCCTGGTGTTTTCGCTTGTGGTGATGTGCAGGACCATAAGTTCCGGCAAGCGATTACAGCGGCAGGGTCTGGATGCATGGCAGCGTTGGAGTGCGAGCGGTATTTAGAAAGCATTGAGGTACACGAAGGAGTAGCATATTGATACAAATTACTGATGCGGGCAGAGCACACATTGAGGAAATCTTAAAGCAACACCATGCTGAGTGTATCCGTGTTGTGTTTGCCGGACAGGGATGCTGCGGTCCGAAGCTCGGTTTGTCACTTGATGAACCTCATAGTGATGATATCGTACAAGTCATCAATCAGATTAAAGTTGCCATTGAAAAACGCGTGGTTCCACATACAAATGGGCTGTCACTAGATTTTCAAAGTACAGAAGCTCGTTCAGGACTAGTGATGATTGGGCAAAGCAAGTGCTAATACCTCCTGAGACCGACTCGGTTTAATCATTCCTCCGAGTTGGTCTCTGGTTTCTCCTAACTAAAATTAGAGTCGTAATATGAGTGCAGCACTAATTGTGCAACTGCTTCTTCAGCCCGTTAGCTGAGCTACTAGCACACGAGGCAAACCGGATTAAAATGCAATAATATGCATAAATCGAAAACATGCATACGTCTGTGGATGTGTATATTGTAGCCCCAACACGATAATCCGGATACCCAAATATTCCATCAAGGTTGGCGAACTTTCGGCGGAGTTTTGTATTGACATCATTCTCAGAGTTCTCTAGCATAGTTCTCGTAAGAAATCCCCAATTAAAAAGTCCGGTTTCGGACGTCCTTACCCGTCGAATTTGACTTGTAAGGAACGCACGTGGGTGGAGTAGTACGATCATCAGATGTCTCTACTGAACCGTACACGACCAATCGGTCAAAACTCCAGCGTCTCCCTTCGCGCAGAGCAGGACGCCGTGCAGACACCATTGTTCACCGCTAGTGAGCAATCCAGAGGCCAATTGCATTCTGAGATGATTGCAATCATGAGAGTCCGAAAAGGGATCGGACGACAAGTTCGCAGAGTGAATTTCACTCGTGCGTCCAGCGACCTTCACGAACCAGTGTGAACACAGCCCATGCACACTGAGGAGTAGAGGGAACCATCGCCGCTGAGAATGGGCAACATGTAGCACTCCACGAGTTGTAGACGCGAAGAGCGACGGAGTAACGGTGGAGTAGCGTAAGCGAAGAAACCGAGAAGAAGTCGCAAAGTAGCGTCAGTGGTTGTCGGAATTCCGATGAACCACCATCAATTTCACACGGGTCCCAACAGACCCAACCGTGCCAGCCACGGAAACACGCAAAGACTGAATTGCCATCAAGATCGGCAACAGGTCTTATTTTGTGTTTCGGTGGCATATTTGCGTTTCGGCACAACAATCCGAAGGGAGAGATGGACATGGCCAGCATTGGGGGCGTACGAGGAGCGACAGTGCATCGTACCGGAACATCTAAAAAACATCACTGGAGGGGATTCTTTTGGTTGGCATCGAGGAAGTTGCGAAGCGCAACAGTCTCAGGCTTTACAAAACATCCCACCCTGGTGAGTGGAAAGCCCACTGTCCTGCATGTGGGGACCATGGGAGAAGTTATCACCTGTACGTTTCCACGGACAAAGATGCATTCTACTGCCACAAATGTGGTGAAAGGGGAGGCGTGATCGCGTTTCACGCCTGGCTGAAAGGAATAGACTTCGAGGCGGCCAAGGTGGAACTCTATCCACCGGATGACAACCGTCCGAAACGCCTGCTGCATCCCGCAGAACGTCTGACGAAGGCTCAACTCCAGGAACTCGGCTACACGCTGAGAACCCCGCAACGACGTGCGCCGGCAGGGATTGATGCTGTCCAGTGGCGTCGACATCGGAAAGCGGAGCTGGACCTCATGTGGCGTGAGTGGAAGCGGCATGAAGCATTTCAACGAAACCATATTGCACGTCTGACGCAGATGCTTGCAGAAGCGGAAGCGCAGACCCCACACAATTCCCCAGAACCAACGGAACTTCGGGTGCAGCGCCTGGATTTACGCCAGTGCGTTGCGAATGCCTGATTGACTCTGTATCCAAACCAACGACCTACGGGCAAACCTGGCTTGCACCAGGCAATTGAATAGGAGGGAACCTGGATGATCAAAGGATTCAGTGAGCCCAAGCGCATTCCTCGAGTGGGCAAGATTTACTTGGGTGTGAAGTCGCAAAGCGGAAGCGGTAAAGAGTATCCGACTGCGACCGACTACTTTGTCGTACGGGCGGATGGCGTGAACACATCGGAATCCGCGGCGCAGGCGTTTTACAAAGCCTACGGACCGGAGCCGAGGGAGATCACCATTGCCTTTCCGAGCAATGACCCGGAGAACTTTATGCCGCAGTACCTGGCTGCTTACCGCGGAGGTGGTGGTCGGAGTGAACTGTGGTGTAAAGGCGACGGTGAGGTTGCAGGACGAGCCGATGGACAAGGCGGATATACGCCAATTCCATGCCAGTATCGGGATTGCCCGATCTACATGGATGGGAAGTGCAAAGAACTGACAAGGGTCATATTTCTTTTGCCAGACGTAGAGGGAATCGGCTGTTGGGAACTGGATACGACCAGCTACCACAGTGCACAGAACCTTGTCGGTAGCATTCAGCTGATTCGGCAAATCACGCGTGGTCAAATCTCCATGATTCCATTGACCCTGCGGGTGGTGCCAAAAGTCGTAAATCCGGATGGCAGAACCAAGACGGTGTACGTACTGGACCTGAAGCTTGAGAACATCAAGCTGATGGACCTGCTGACGAAAATTCCGCAACTTGGGTCTGGCGAACCGATGCAGTTGGTCGAGCCGGTAAACGATCACGAAATGCCGGACGACCTCTACGTCAATGACAACCTGGTCACGGATGCAGATGTTCAGGGAACGGGTCAACCGGTGCCCACGCAGTCAAGCACTCCACCACCGTTTCAGGATGACGAGTCACTGTCAGAAGTGAATGAGGATGGTGTAGCCGCGGTCAGTGATATCTCGTGGAAGCCGTACAACAACGATGCCCACGGAATCGCGCTGGTGAAACTCGCAGATGTGAGCGGAGAACTCGTAGAGGTCATCACGACCGAGCCGCAGTTTACCGAAACACTCAAAGGTCTCAGACCTGGCGCAGCAGTGCGTTACAAGTGTGCAGAATCTCAAAGGTTTGCCAAGCGCAAGGAGTTTACTGACCTTGCGGTGGTGTCCTAAGGAGGGCGAATCGTGCTGAACCGAGTCATTCTGATTGGCAGGCTAACGAAAGACCCTGAGCTGAGATATACAAACTCCGGAACGGCTGTAGCCTCGTTGACCCTTGCGGTGGATAGGGCCAGACCGAATCAAAACGGAGAGCGCGAAACGGATTTTATTCGAATCGTTGTCTGGTCGAAGCTCGCGGAACTGTGCGGTCAGTATTTGCACAAAGGCCGCTTAGCTTCCGTGGATGGGCGTTTGCAGATTCGGTCGTACGAGAATCGCGAGGGACAGAAAGTAAGTGTCTCGGAAGTAGTCGCTGAAGCGGTCAAGTTTCTTGATCGTGGTCACACGCAAACTGGCGATGGTTCAGGCAACAGAAATGCACAATCGCCGAATGCGAACCACAGTGGAACTGCTGGGCACCGACCCACGCTGGATGACGATCCATTTGCCGACGACATACCGCAGTACAACGACGATCCATTCGCCTCATAAAACCGACTTTCGGGAGGTAGTACCCATGATGATGATCATTGAATCGATACGCAGCCTGATGACAAGCCGTGAAAGAAACCGCAGGATTCGGGCCAGAGTGCAGACACTGCTCTTCAGTGAAAACTGACACACACCAGCCATCGCGCCAATAACAGGAAGGAGGGAAGCCCTCTCGTTCAACACTACGAGAGGGGGACCTCGCGAATGTGTTGGACGATGGGCGTGGAATATGAATCAACTGACACTCAAAGAGCACGGTGCATGGATCAAACAGATGCTCATCCAAAAGTCCCTTGTCGATTTGAGGGACAACGGAAAGGAAATCAGGTTTGAGCAACCAGTGCTGAATGAGATGAGAAAGCAAGGGCTATCGCGGAG
Source organism: Alicyclobacillus sp. ALC3 (assembly GCF_028751195.1). GTDB lineage: Bacteria > Bacillota > Bacilli > Alicyclobacillales > Alicyclobacillaceae > Alicyclobacillus_L. The sequence continues at coordinate 130,568 of NZ_CP066785.1, read as the reverse complement.
GACAGTTCATCGGTTTATTTCGGATTTCCCAATCGAAAGTCTTAAGTCGTCGAACAGAGCATACTCACGCTATTTGATCCAAATCTCCGGTACACATGGCAAGCGATTCATACGCTTGGACCTGGAGATGACCTTGGACAAATCAGGGCTTGATGTTGCAGCCGTGAATTTACGTGTAAATAGGTAATCCGCCTTCTTTCTTCGCGTCTATAATGACAGTGAAGGGAGAGAATCGGATGGAAAAGAGGACAACCATCATGATGAACCAAGTGATTAATGGCGTACAGTTTCAAAACCTACCCGCATTTCTGAGTGAACAGGGCAAAATATCGTATCCACTCAGGTCGTGGGCCGTGGCGGAACTTGTCGCAAGTAAAATTCCCGATGACGTAAGGATGAGCGTGATAGTCGACTTTAGCAAAGTCGATGTTGGGAAGTTTCTCCCGGAGCTAAACAACGGAGAAACGTTCGATAGCGCTGAAGATCCTGAACAGAAGATCCTGTCGTACATTTTCGGTTCAGAAAACCATGAGGATTGACGAACGGCAAGGTCGACATCAACTAAGCCAAGAGGCGAGGAAAATGCTTGCCTTGAAGGCGGCACTCTGGACAAACGGCAATGAGCAGAAACTGGTCGAAAGGGCCATTGGTGCATACGTGGAACAAACAAACCAATTGCCCGAAACAGCCACATGCTCGGGGTGTCATCGGACGCTACCTGTCAAACCAACAACATTTACTGCAGGCCAGAGCAAGGTGACCTTTCTTGATGTACCATTGGCCTCTTGCGAAGAGTGCAATACGCAAACTGGGAGCCTGTTTTTGATGGCGGCTCTCGAAGAAATTGCGGAGCAAATGGAACCAGGCACTGTGGTAAGTCTCACAGACCTGCTGTCTTCCAACAAAGCTGACTTCGTTCTCTGAGGAGACATGAGCGGTGGATAAAGTCTTGAAAACCGTACAATTCAGCGGCGTGACTTTTGAGAATTTCCCTGTAACCGTCGGTGGATGGGCTGGGGACTCTTTTCTTCAAAGGGACCTCAAAATTGCAGACCAAATTATCGATGCCATTCCGGAGGAAGTTCGGACTGCCGTGACGGTGGATTGTAGCCGTATCACAGCATTCCAGGAGGAAATGCAAGACGAGCCGGCGACCGAACAGGAGATCAGGCTCGTCAAGAACCTCAAAGAGATATTCCCCGGTTTCGGTGTTGAGTGAGGGGACTCTGACATGGAGCGAGAAATCGTATCCACCAACCGCCAGTTCAAGGGTGTTACTTTCACAAACTTTCCGGGTTACAAAGACCCCGAAAGTGGAGAGATCACCTTCAAACTGTTAGATGGTGTCATGTGCGAAGACATTGCAACTCAAATTCCGTCAAGAATTCGTAGCTGTGTCATCGTAGACTTCTCTGCGTTGGATTATGCAGCTCTGCTGGCGGAAACCAAGGGTAAACATGGAATTGAGCGAACAATGACGGATGCAGAAATGCGAGCCGCCGAAGAAGTTCTCATCGCTGCAATTTTCGATGGAGACCAAAGCGAATGACAACCATGGTCACAGCTACCATGGAGTTCAACTCTGTAACGTTCAAGAACTTCCCGGCTTTCGTCGAAAACGGCGAAATTTCCGGGTACCCGTTGATGTCGGCAGTTGTGGCGGATCGCTACGCAAATCAATTCCCTGCGGAAGATCGGAAAGCCATTACGGTCGACTTCAGCCAACTGAACGTAGACAAGTTGATGGAAGAGGCCAAACAGGCACTTGGCGTACAATCTCCGTTTCGGACGGAAGAGGAAGCCAGGGCAGCAGAGCAGGAACTCATCCGAGTGTTAACAGAAGAAGGATGGCTTCACGAAACCCGATAACGTCGGGTTAGCGAAAATTTAATGGTCAGATTGAGGGCCACACATCGAGCAGGTCTCGATGAACGAAAACCAACGCGCTCCAGGGAAGTGTACCTGGTTCACGGTGGTTTTTTTAATTCCTAAAGGGAGGTCACGAGTATGGTCTACGTGACGAGTACCCGTAACTACCCAGCAGCTCGTCGTACGATGCGGTATCTCGCGAAGCATGGCATCCCCGTCGCAATTCGCCCGAAACAGGGTGGTGGCGGGTACGACATTTTCACGTCGCCGGCTTTCCGACACCGCGTACGGAACCTGCGCTCGGCATAACACGTCCCGAGTTGTTCGGGGCGTTCCCACAAGCCCCGGCAACGTCCGCGGGTTTGTGGCATGTTCACATACCAAGTGGAAGGGGAGAACGGACGTGGAACAGTTTCGTGACCCGAGCAATTTAAGCATGTTTACCTACGGCGAGGCTCGTGTACGAGTCACCGTAATGAACGACGAGCCCTGGTTCGTGGCGAAGGACGTGTGTGATGTGCTTCAGCACAGGAGTCCGAGCCAAGCAGTCAGTCGTCTGGACGAGGACGAAAAGGGTATCACTACTATGATCACCCCTGGTGGACCTCAACAGATGGGCGTTGTCAGCGAATCAGGATTGTACTCGTTGATTCTTACCAGTCGCAAACCGGAGGCCAAAACCTTCAAGCGATGGGTAACGCACTCGGTGTTGCCGCAGATCCGACGTACCGGACACAATGTGCCCCAGCAACTCAACCTCCCTCAAAACTATGTGGAGGCGCTGGAAGCACTGGTTGAATCGGAACGGGAGAAGCAGCGCATGGCCGAGCGGGTTCAAACCCTCGTACCGAAGGCACGCGCCTACGACATGTTGCTCAGTGGAGATCACGCACAGACGGTGGAACAAGTAGGCAAGACATTGGGCCTCGGTCGAAACCGGATGTTTGCGCTCCTCAGAGAACATCGAGTCATCCGAAAGAACAACTTGCCCTATCAACAGTACCTGGAACGTGGGTACTTTCGAGTCCGGCAAGTCCAAACGACACGAAAATCGGAGATCGTCTACGTGACGCAAACGCTCGTGACACCTAAGGGGATCGAGTTCATCGGTCGACTTCTGGACAACGCGGCGCTCCGAATGAGCATCTAAACCTCCCGCACAGTTGTGCGGGGCATGTCACACAGCCCCGGCACTGTCCGTGGGCTTGTGTGACCACAAACCACGGAGAGGACGGATGAGAGATGCATATTGAGTCAATGACACTCCAAAACTTCCGCTGTTACGAATGGGCGGAGTTCAAATTCGGTGAAGTGACGACCGTCTATGGGCACAACGGCGCGGGGAAGTCCACATTGGCAGAAGCCGTGGTTTGGTGCTTGTTTGGTACCAATATCCTCGGCAAGTCCAAACAGGATGAAACCCTGATGCGGCTGGGTGCCAAGGACATGGCGGTTGTCGTTACCTTCGTGAAGGACGGAAAACAGCTCGTCTTTGCCCGGACACGCGAGAGCCGAAAAGGCAGCGCCCTGACGCTCAACGGCATGAAACCGAAGCTCGGACAAGTCGAAGGGATATTCGGGTCAGTATCCGAGTTCCTGTCGATTTTCCTGCCGGGGTATTTCAGCAGCCTTGAGCCAAAGGAAGCAAAGGCCGTTCTCACTCGCTGTGTGCCAGACGTGGACAAACAAGATGTGCTCGCTCGAATTCCGGACCCGGAGATTGCACAAGCCCTTGCCCATGACCAATTTGCCATGGGGATTGATTCTGTGGATTACGCGGCGAAGAAATTACGTGGCGAAATCGCAGAACTCGAACAAGAACTGTTGCGGTCAGAGGGAGAACTGAATGCCCATCGGACTGTCCTGAGAGAAGGCCCTCCGCGGCCATTTCAGAGTGCGGTAACGGCGCAGGAGCGAGAGCAGTATGAACTGACCAAACGTACCCTGCTCAAGGCAGAGGCCCAATTCGAGCAGCGAGAGCATCGCTTGCAGGAGCTGAACGAAGAACGTGACCGACTGCTGCGCAAGCACCAGGCGATCAAAGCCAACCCGCCAAAAGTGGACACCACCTGTCTTGCTTGTGGTCAGTCCCTTCCATCGGACAAGGTAAAAGTCGCCCGGGAAAACGCGATGCGTGAGCATCAGAAGCGCCTCGACGAGATCGTTGCAGAGGGACAGCAGGTGCGCGCGAAGATGGAAACTCTTCAAGCGCAGTCGGCGAACGCCCCTCAACTGGGACAGTTAAGTGCCGAACTCAAGCGAGTGGAAGCACAGCTCGCGTCCGAGCAACAGGCACAAATCGAGTACGCAGCTGCGATGCAGAGTTACCAGCGTGCCGAGAAGAGAACGAAGGAGTTGGAGATACAGCTGGATGAAGACCGGCAGACCCTCGCGGAGCTACAGCGTAAGGTCAAGGCTCTGCAGGAATTCCGGTTCGAATACGTTCGGGCACAGCACGAAAAGCTCAACGGTCTCTTTCAGAACGTCCGCATCAAACTGGTGGACGCCAACCGGGAAACCGGAGAGATTCGTGAGTCCTTCCGGATTACCTGGAAGGGGCGCCCGTACAGGCTGTTGTCATTCTCCGAAAAGGTGCGTTGTGACCTAGAAATCGGACGCGTACTCGCGTTTGCATTCGGGGAGACGTTGCCCGTGTTTATCGATAACGCTGAATCGGTCCAGAACCTGTTTGGCGAACCGCTGAGCGGCCAGGTCATTGCTGCCTTTGTCGAGGCAACAGACGACCCGAAGGTCGCCGAAGAATTGAGGGAGAAAGCCGCCGACAATTCCGGTGCGGACACACTCATTCTCAACAACGCGACTGGCCAGAAAGTGGCATAGGACAGCGCAAAACATCCAAAGGACGGTGTTTACCATGTATGCACACAAGGCGGATACAGCCATGAAAATTGTCTACGACAGACATGCTGTCAAACGGATCATTCAACGTCGAATCCCCCTGGATGTCATCGAACAGATTGCACAAGTTGGGGTCGCCGTACAAGAAGACAAGCGCCATGTGATGAAGCGGGGAGACTGGAATGGAAACCCCGTACACGTCGTGATGGAGAAGCCAACGACAGTGAAATCCGTGTACGTGGCAGACGAGTGGAAAAGCACCATTTCTGTGCGGCGCAACCGGCACGTCGACGCTGCCGGTATGTAGCTCATTGTTCTGACCCAGCCCGCCCATGAGGGTCTTCAACACCCTCGGGAGGCGTGGCCCCGTGGGTGAAATCTATCCACGGAGAGGGGCTTGAACATGCTGAGAAAAATCACGCAGGGAGCGGTAATCGGGGGTCTGGTTGTGTTGCTCGATTCCGTGATGATGGTGCAACTGTCGCCTCCGGTTTTCGGACGATGGACACCGGTCACGGTCGCGGCAGGACAGACGCTTTGGTCGCTTGGAGAATCCCATTGCCCCACTGCGAACCCAAACGATGTGGTCGATGCGATAGAGCAACACGACCATATCAACGGGATGAATCTTCAACCAGGCAGCGTTGTGGAAGTACCGACTGAGTGGGCATCGCCCTGGTCGCGTCTGACATCGCTGTGAACGCCAATTGGCGCTATCAAACGACACGCCCAAGTGGGCAAAGGAGCGAGGCTCAATGAAAACAACGTTTCAGCACATCGAACTTGAAAAGGTATTGCGGAACATGGTGCGTGTGGTACCCAGCAGCACAACAAGGCCGGTCCTCAAGCACATTCTCATCTCCGCAGACAAGGACGATTATAAAGTCGACTTCTACGCAAGCGCCGAGGACATGTCAACACGCCGGACGATGTATCAGGAAGTGGTGAATGCCGCTGTCGTAATTGAAGAATCCGGGTCCTGTCTGCTGCCTGCAAAGGAGTTGTACGACATCGTGAAAACCGCGAGCAGCGAGATAGCCATCCATGCCAACGGGAAACAGGTGACGGTAGTTTTCGGCAAGGCGAAGTTCACCTTGTCCGGACTCGACCCGGAGCAATTTGTTCCCTACACCGACGATGCGTCGGAAACGACCACCGCGGTTGTGTTGGCACCGGACCTGCATCGTTTGCTTCGACGGACAAAGTATGCGGTCTTCAAGGGGCAAGCACGTCCCATCCTGACTGGTGTGAATCTGTCGCTGTCCGACTCGGCACTCGATGCCGTTGCGACGGACGCGCTGCGACTGGCAAAGTACGCTGTGCCTTGTCAATCGGTCAATGGAGACCCGAGAAGCCTCCCCATTCCAGCCGAAATGCTCGACAAACTGATGTCGACGTTGCCGGCGCACGATGACGATGAGGAAGTGCAGTTGACAATCGGCAGTGCGTCTTGCGTGGCAACCTGGGGGGATGGCATGTACCAAATGGTCATGCGCGGGCTGGACGGAGAATATCCGAACGTGACCCGTATCATCCCACAGCACACGCGCGACACCGTGATTGTGAACCGTCAGGCGTGGCTTGACACATGTGAACGCGTGTCGATCATGTCTCAGACAGAAAACCAGAGCGCAGAGATGAGGTTTTCATCCCAGGTGGTGAAGGTCACGGCCATATCGGCTCAATACGGCAAAGCCGTAGATACCGTAGATGTCGTGTCGTGCACGTTCGCTGAATCGGATGAACTCCCCCTGCGGTGTAACATCAACTACCTGATTGCGATGCTCAAGTCGTATGAAGGAGTTGAGCAGATGGAAATCAGACTGGTTGGTGAGAACTTACCGTTTGTTGTGACGCCAGTTGGCGAAGACACCGGTTTGTCTCTCATGGCGCCCCTGATGAGGACCAGTCCTACGCAGGAGCAAGTCGCCAGCTAACTTCCGAGTTTGAACGGATGACACCATTCCCGATCTAAACCCACTGCACTGGGTAATCTCTACTTCACCCGGTGCAGCCAGGGTGGAGATAGGAGGAATGTTCACATGTCAGTCGCCCTTCAAAACCTGGTGGCCAACCAAAATGAAACCTCGAATCGGATCGGTCAGCTTTTTTGGTACATCATCGCGGAAAGCCAGACACACCAAAACGTGGTGAGAAAGTCGTTTTTGGAGTCTGGATTGCCAGAGAAGTACAAGCTCCCATCGATTCGAGCCGTAGACGCCTACCGTCGTGCGAGTAAGTCGATTGAAAAGAAGGTCACGGTCGGAGACCAGAAAATCGAGCTCTTGGTACGCGACGTATGGCGCAACAAAGACGAGGTGGTCCGCCATATCGTGGTGGAGACACGCGATGTCAATGGTCGTCGCCTTTCGTACGATCCAAAAGCGGCGATGCTCCGGTTCGACCACAACTACAAGTCGGTAGACACCGAAGTGTACTTGTGGGAACCGTACATCAGCGAAGCCGTGAAGACGTTTCGGACAAACTTCGGAACGTACCTGGACACCTATGACGGTGCGGCCAAACGTCGAGTCGTCTATAGCGTGCTTTCGGACCTTGCGGCCACGGCACTGAAGGAATCCGGTGGTGTCTATCTGATACCGCGACAGCACGAAGACCTGCTGTTCCAGTTGGTTGCCTTCATCAGTGGCCTGCCAAGCTGCAGAGCGTATCGGATGCCTGTGGAGGACACTGCGGAAGCCCGGGACATGGTGAGAGACGTGGTCACCAACAAGGCGGAACTGACCATGAAGGAAATTCGGGCGATGCTACAAGCGGAGCAGGTGACCGATGAGACGGTTCAATCGCTTCTCCAGCGCGCCAAGACGGTTCGAAGTGAAGTTGCTCTCTATCAGGACATCTTGAAGGAGAGCATCGGAACACTCGAAACGGATGTCGAGTTGCTGGAAGCACAAATGATGCAGCTGGTCGAACAGCTGTAAACATTGGACAAGTAAACATCTCCTTTCCCCCGGCTGTGCGGGGCTTTGAATCCAAGCCCCTACCACAGCAGTGGGGGCAACGGGAGCAAACATACAATGACCACAACAATCGACAAGATCGCTGACATTCGCACGTACCTGCAGACGAAGTTCAAGGAGAGAGATGAGGTCGTCGAGGGGCTTCTCACAGCTCTCGTGGCCAATGTCCATATCCTGCTCATCGGTCCGCCTGGTTCGGCGAAAAGCGCGATAACGGTAGCTCTGTCGGGATTGATTGACGGGTTCGACTACTTCCAGTGGTTGTTGACGAAGTTCTCAACACCGGAAGAGTTGTTCGGACCCTACGACCTCGCGAAGCTGAAGACCGGACAATATGAACGCATCACAGACGGGAAACTGCCGACCGCGCACATGGGGTACCTGGATGAAATCTTTAAGGCCAACAGCGCGATCCTGAACGCTTTGCTCACGGTCATCAACGAGCGGGTGTTCTACAACGGCACACGTCGGGATGTATCGCCTCTGAAGACGCTCATTGGAACCTCGAATGAGTATCCCATGGAGGAAGAATTACAGGCCGTATTTGATCGGTTCATGCTTCGCTATGAGCCGACTTATGTAAAGGAAGACGCTCACTTTGTGGACATGCTGCTGCAAGCGTCCGTCGCAGCTCCCGCCCCCATCACGTTGGCTGAGCTGGAGATCCTGCAAGACGCCGCCTCTCAGATCCACATTGACCAGGCGATTGCAGATGCGCTGGTGTCACTCAAAGCAGACTTGGCACAGGAGGGCATCTTCCTGTCAGACAGACGTTGGGTGCAGGTGGTGAAACAACTGCTGCCGGCGCGCGCTGTTCTGGCGGGACGTGACCACATCGTCTTGGAGGAAGACGCAGAGATTCTGATACACGCCCTCTGGGAGGACCCATCGCAACAGTCGACCGTCGCGAGTATTGTGCGCAAGAGACTCGACCCGGTGGCTGGACAGATTGCGGAACTCCTCGAGGATGCGCGTGACATTGCCAACAACGCCATGAAAGCATCGGATGACCAAGCGGTTGCCGTAGGTACCGAAGCCATCAAGAAGCTCAAAAACATCCGCAACGAAATTCAGGCCTTTATCACCGCTGGCGGTTCTCCATCCAAGGTAGAACGGATGAAAGAGTCGGATGGCAAGGTGGAGGAACTCCTGAAAGGAGTGACTCGCAAATGCCTGGGTATCTAGTGGATGTGGGCGCGATTGCGACGGACCGCTATGACCGGCGAACGTGGGACAGGATTCTGGAAGAGTCCGAGCGGATTCAGAGTGCCGTACATGACCAACCCTATCAAGGACTGACGCAGGATGTGTGGGCAAGCCTGTATAAGGCAAGCCCCACCATCTCCGAAGAGGGTCCGAGGGTGAATCAGCGAGTCATGCAAAACCTGATGAATCAAAGTGCCTGGAAAGACCTGCGCCAAACGACGCAAATGGACGAGTACAGCGCTGCGATTGGCTCCCTGAGTCTGAAGGACGCCTTGGAAGAGGCGATGCCACAGGACGTACGGGATGCCGCACATCAGGTAGAAGAACTGGAGAGGCAACTTCAACAGTTGCTTGACCAGGCTGCGATGTATGAAGACGCCGCTGGCGCCATGGATAGCGCGGCCGCGAAACCGACACTTGACCAAGCTCAGTCTATTCGCCAACAGGCCGCAGACCTCATGCAGACACTTGAACAGGCTGCACAGGGGTATGACCAGGCGTTCGATGCTCAAAGTGGGTCCATTGGCCGTGCCGTTCGGCAAGCGCTTGAACAGGCGGTGGAGGAGGCACAAGAGGATCAACGCATGATGCAGGCTTTCGGCACCGGAACGGGGGATGGCAAGCCGGTGAGTGGGAAAGAGCGGCTTGAATTGGCCCAACTGCTGCGCGCAAACCCAAAGATTCGCGACATCGCGAAAATGGCGGGACGCATGCAGATGATGGCCTTAAACAAGCGCAAAAACCGGACCACACACCCGCCAACGGAAATGGTGGACATCACGATGGGCGACGACCTGGCGAACATTCTTCCGTCAGAGTTGTTGTTGCTGGCCGACCCTGCAACGGAGGATGAGTTCATCCAACGGTTTGCAGAGAAACGGCTATTGCAATACGACCTGCGCGGGTTTGAACGCGAAGGCCAAGGCCCAATCGTGGTATGCATCGATGAATCCGGAAGCACGGCAGGCAAGGTTGAGATGTGGGAGAAGGGGATCGCCCTTTCACTCTTCGCAATCGCAAGGCGTGAAAAGCGCGCCTTTGCCGTGGTTCATTTCGGGAGTCAGTCCGAGATTCGTGTCGATAAGTGGATGCGTCCCAAAGATGCAGCACCGACCGAGTTGGTGGAGATGGCGCAGCACTTCTTCAATGGCGGTACGGACTTTGAGCAACCGCTTCGAGCAGCCGTGCAGGTCATGGACGATGCAGCGTTCCGAAAGGGTGACATCGTATTCCTCACCGATGGAGAGGCCAGGGTCTCCGATGAGTTTTTGAAGGGTGAATTCGCCCGAGTCAAAAACGAGAAGGAGTTTCACGTCATCTCCGTGGTGATCGGGTACGACGACCACTCCGTCCGCTCATTTAGCGACTGCATTGCAAAGCCGCAAATGGGTGACGATTCGACGCTGACGTTTGTGATTGAGTCTCTTCACTAACAATGTACTCCCTGATGTAACCCCAGTACGAGGGGCATTCTTCTCTCCCCTCGTACAACGGGGAGAGATCGAGGAGTTGGGAGCATGAGCAACGAAATCGCGAGGGCAAAGCTGGAGGCCTTTTATAGGGCAGGCGTAGGCCTCTCAAACCACTGGCACGAAGGACTGAACGAGGGATATCCCTTGGAGGCGTCATTCGACGAGTGGCTGCAGAACACTATGAAACCCTGGGTGGAAGCGGCGCTGTTTGGACGGCCACTTCGGGTGGGCGTGCTGATTTATCGCGGCAGGCATGGCGACACAGAATTCGCAACCGTCATCGCCCAAGACAACCACATGCAAAAGGCATGGTTTAGCCGACCGGAGAGTCAGGTAAGGCCAACTGACTTATCAGTCGTCCAGTATGTGGAGTGGGGGACGCACACGCAAAACCTCACCAACATCGGCGGATATTTCAAATTCGACGTCACCCGAGCAGACCTGATGGATCGAATCCGCGCCGACTGGCACGAACAGTCGCGGTTGCGAGTGGCGAGGTGATTGCCAATGCCACTCATCCAGCTTGATTTGTTCGGTTGGCATGAACAATCACAACGTGCGCTGCCTGGCGTAGACCAAGAGGAAGTCACGGCAGACGTTCTCGCAGCGGCCTTGATCAAATACTTCGGCCACTGGGTGAAGGAGAGCCCAAGACTCCTTGCGGACGACACCACGGTATGCGATACGCTCATCGGCATCCACAAGCGATTTTCGCGTCGGCAGCTTCGACTTGTCTACAAGACATCTGTTTGGGACGAGGCGTGGGAACAGTTCAACGCCTACTACCTCACCCATCGGTCTCGTGGCAATGCGTACTTCGGCGAGTGGTTGTCGGCGACGATGCCTGAGCTCCACGTGTTCAGACAACAAGCGCTCAGCGATTCCTGTGGCGGATGTCTTACGGACGTCGACCTCATTGACCGTGAGCTGTGTGTCTATGGATACGACGGTGGCAAGTACTTGGTGGCCACGCCAACGGAGTTCCAACGACTGTCGACGTGGTACAAGCCGTACTGGGCTGACATCGGCGCACCAATCGTTACCATCGAGAACGTAGAGATTCTCATCTACGCGGTCGATGACCATCACAAGGTGGAATTCAACGACAAATACCGCCGTGTTCCAGCGAAGCTACACCAAGCGAGATATGGGAGCCGTACTTGAGACCGACTGCCACCACGGATAAACTGGTCGCAAAGACTGGTTTCGGTGAGGTGTGTGACATGAAAGAAGTCGGGTCGTATGAAGCCAAAACGCATTTGATAGAGCTCTTGGATGACGTGGCGAATGGCGAGACGATCGTGGTTACGAAACAAGGGAAACCCGTAGCTAAAATCGTTCCGTATCAGGCCGCAAACATGTCAGTCGATGACATCAACCAACAGTTTGAGCGTTTGCAAAAGTCAATTCCAGCAGCAGGGCCGTCTATTCGAGACATGATCGAAGAAGGTCGGCGTTTCTAATGGAGGTTGTACCGGATGCTTCGGTCGCGCTGAGTTGATGCTTTCCGGCATGGTCTTGTATTGGATTTAGCACAACGCCTGAAATGGCCACTATAAACAGGGAGGTGAACCCCTCCGTCTTGCGCGTTTGGGACGGAGGGGAGACCCTCGTCCATCGTGCACGGCGTGAGGGCACTATGCGCTACGAAGGAACAGCCAAGATGGGGTACTTCCCCACGCCACCGACGATGACAGCGAAGATCAAGGATCGTCTTGTTTTTGAGGGGCCCGTTCGACTCTTTGACCCTTGTTGCGGGGAAGGGGACGCACTTGCCGGCATTTCGGCATCGGTCTCCGACGCCAACAAGACATACGGCATCGAACTCGACGGGTACCGCGCTGACCAGGCGACGACGAAGCTACATCACGTCGTCAACTGTGGATATGAGGTGGCGAGAGTAGAACCAGCAAGTATGCAGATGCTGTTCCTCAATCCCCCATACGATTCGCAATCTGGGCTTGGCGGGTTAGAAAATCGGAAGGAACTTCGGTTCCTGCGTGACCTCGCCAAGCCAGTTGCACCAGGCGGCGTCCTGGTGTTCGTCATTCCGAGATATACACTGGGTCCTGCGATGGTGAACGCTCTGCTTCACCGTTACACAGACGTCGCCGTATATCGGTTTGATGACAAGGAATATGAAGCGTTCAGGCAGGTTGTGGTCTTTGGACAACGCAGGCTGAAGAACCTCACCAGTAGCAAGGAAATGCCCGAAGCAGACATTCAGGCGAAAAATGGGCTTCTCGCGTATGGCAAGAATGAGGACCTGCCAATGCCCACGCTGGACGAACCAGATGGACGGATATGGACCGTTCCTGTCGCAGAAGACATCGAAGCCGACACGATGTTTCGTGGATATATCCTTGACGATGAGGAGCTGCGCCAAGACCTGGCACACTCTGAGGCTTTTCATATCGCGGAGAGTATGCTCAGCGTATCGGACGTACAGGCACGACTCCGGCGACCGCTGTTGCCTTTCCGAAGGACGCACATCGCCACCTTGATTGCGGCGGGTGCGCTCAACGGAGCCATTGGCATCGGTGACAACCGGCACGTTGTGGTTGGCATGACACGCAAAGTGATCAACCGCGAAACAGTGACCCATGAGAACGGTTCTGAAACGGTGATTGACACCGAGTCCTACGTGACCGCGGTGCGAACCATCCAGCCAGACGGAACCATTCTCGACCTGCAATAAACCCACAAAGGAGGCGAGAGCCCCGGTGTATCACGATCCGGGGCGCTGCCTCGGATGGGATGCATGCAGGGCGAAACTTACATGAAAATCATTGCTTACTCGGACCAGAAGAACTACCTTGAGGCCGCTGTCCACATGACGGTGACGCGACCCGGAGAAAAGGGAGACAACCTAATCGCGGCCGGCATTGTCGATCTCGACAGCACGACCCGTGCAATTGTCGCCCATGCAATCAAAGGCGATCGGCTGAGAATCAAGGAAAACCGACGCACGTTCAACGCGAATGACTTGTTCACGGACAAGTACGCATATCGCTTCGTCACGAGACCCATCGGCAAGCTCACGCATGCCGTGCTGATCCATAAGTCGGCGCTCGATGAGCAGTTGGAGCCAGGCGTACCTCGTGTACTGCTTGTTCCAGCGGGGGGCGACGTCGCAGACCTGTTCTTGCACCGATTTGCCAATGACTTCAATCTCCCGTATGTACCGGAGTGGAAGGACGACATTTGGCAGACGTGCAAGGAGCGGGACTTCGTACAAAACCTCACCGTATGGACGGATGAAGGCGTTGCAGAGTGGAAGGACCTACAGGCGTTCGAGTTAGCGCCTGAGTTGACCGAGGATGAGGCAAAGGACGTTCTTGGCCAGTTGCTTGGTGCAGGGGTCATTCAACTTCCCGAAGGGTTAACGGATGCGCCGGCATTGCCCGAAGCACTCCAACCCGACGAGAGCGGTGAATACCAGGTCATTGACTACTTGCAGACGTACGCCCCACACCTAGCAACAACCATCGAAGAGATGGCTGCACCTGCGCACGACCTCGACCGTCCGATAGACGCGCCGATTGCGCAGATGGGACGAGTGCCCTTTCCAGCGCAGGCTCACACCGTACAGGCGATTCTGAACGGTTACGAGAACTCAAAGGGCGTTATCACAACGGCGGACATGGGCACCGGGAAGACGATCACGGCGATTGCCACGGCAAATGCACTGTCTGCGAGAGCAACCATGCACGCTAAACGTGGTTTTGCGTGCATGGTTCTGGCGCCGGGTATTACGCTGCCGAAGTGGCAAAACACCGAGATTGGACTCACGTTGCCAAATGCGAGGGTGACAACCATTCGCAACTGGAAAGACCTTGTCCGGTACCGAGACAAGCGCGTACGTGGCGGGAACAAGGAAGAGATTGAATTCCTCCTGCTTTCCCGCGACACGGCCAAACTCGGTATGCCGAAGGCCCCAGCGCTGATTCACAAAGACCGCATGGCATTCGCGGACAGGGCGAACCTCGAACCTGCAAAGAAACCCATTCTGACCACGGACCCATCGGGGATGAAGGTGGTTCCCGGTGAAGCAGACCGTGCGAACGGAGTATATGTCATTCACGACGCCTGGGTCTGTCCGGAGTGCCACGGCATTCAACAGACCACGGACAAGACCGCCATCAAGGAGGCAAAGAAACTCGACAGTGGCATTGAGCAATTGCTCGAGTTGAAGCTCGGCTTTAACGACTTAGCGGCAGGGATTGGTGAGCATCAAGCGCTGTCATTCGGAGGCGTGAGGCGGCTCAAAAAGCAATACCTGTTTCACAAGTCGATCACCGAGTACCACTGTTCCGAGTGTGGCGCCAATCTGATGCGCGACTTGGTACCAGAACGGGAAACCGTACGAGGCTTGAAGCATCGACGCGTGCAACCCGCATGGTTCATCAAAAAATACCTACGTGGCCATTTTGATTTAACCATTGTGGACGAATTGCACCAGTACAAGTCGAACAGTGGCCAGGGTGAAGCGATGGGCTCCATTGTGGGCGCATCCAAACGAGTGTTAGCCCTCACCGGAACGCTGTCGGACGGAAAGGCATCGAGCCTGTACCACATTCTGTGGCGCATCTGTCCAGCAGAGATGAAGGCGGACGGGTTAAACCACCGCTCATTAAGCAAATTTGTACACCTGTACGGGGCAATGGAGACGCGGGGCCGCTATTCTGAGGACAATTTGACTTCAGCTGGCGGGTCAACATCTCGAAAGCTCGTCCTGAACCCTCCGAAAGAGGTGCCGGGACTGTCGCCAAAGCTATTTGTGAACCACTTGGCTGACAAGACGGTATTTCTCGAACTCGGTGACTTGGGACTCCCACTGGTGGAACTCGATGAGCGTCCAGTCTTCGTCGATATGGAGGAAGACCATGCGCTCGAGTACATGATGTTTCACAACAATTTGGAGCAGGAAATGAAGAAGCAGTACGCGCTTGGGAACACTCACGCGTTTGCTAAATTCATTCCGAGTGTAGTCAACGCCGCGAACCAGCCGCACGTCTCACAGACGGTAGAGCTTGGTGAGGATGGTGTCTACTTCTCAGCCCCAAATAGCGAGGAGCAGCTTTCCGCAAAAGAAGCCAAGGTACTCGAGGACATTCAAGCGGAGTTGGAGCAAAAGCGCCGGTGCATGGTGTACGTGCGCTACAGTGGCAAAGCCGATCAAGACAAGCGGCTTGCTGCCATCCTGAAAAGACACGGCATCCGGGTGGAAGTTCTGCCGGCAACGGTCTCTCCTGAGGATCGCATCGAGTGGCTGGAGAATGCGGTACAACGCGATGTGGAAGTCGTGGTTACCAACCCAAAGCTCGTTGAGTGCGGTTTGGACCTGATGCTCTTCCCGACGCTACTCTTTTACCAGTTCACCGACGAGATCAATACGTTGAGACAGGCGAGCAGAAGAGCATGGAGACTGATGCAGCACCGATTGTGTAAGGTGCTCTACTACGCTTACAACGGCACATACGAGATGGTGCAACTGAAACGTTTCCTCACGAAGCGCAGCCATTCGATGCTACTCGAGGGGAGATTGGACAAGTCAACCGTGGCTCAGTTTACCGAGCAGGATGACAAGTCGGCGTCAACCTTCGCGATTGCCAGCTGCCTTGGGAACGTCGAAGACCTATCCAGTAAGTGGTCAGCTTTAGCAGACAAGGACATCCCATCCGGTGTCGTCATGCTTGCAGAAGAGCAGTTCCAGGAGGAGATTGGCCGAGCGATGCAACGTCTGGCGTCCGAAACACGACGTTTGGCAGGTGTGTTCGAACCAGTCGAACTTCCGCAGCTGCAGGAGAACGCTTCTCACTCCAACAGACAAGACGACATACAAGGCAACCTGATGGACATGCCGCTGTTCGCAGCTGCTGCCACCTACACGAACGAAGACACGCCATCGTCCGCGCCGACTGAAAACGTCATCCCATTGACGGTGGGTAATTGGCGAGAGCAGATGGGCATGGTAGCGAAGGCAAAGCGCGTGAAGAAGATGGACAAGGTCGCAAACGACCAGGTACTCCTCTTCGCGCTGTAAGAAGTCATCCTCTGTAAACCCGGCCACGGGGGTCAGCACCACAACCCTCCGTGGCTAGGGGGTTGTGGGAATCACATACCACGACAGGAGGAACCGCCATGTTTGAAAAGGCTGTTGAAAAGCTCACTGAGGAAATGACCAAGAATGAGAAAAATCCGTATGTCCAGATGATCGGACAATACTTAATGAACCACCTGGAAGAGTATCCAGAGCATGCGGAGCAAGTCCTCGCCGATGGCAAGACCATCACGAAGAGCCTGGATGCCATGCGGCGGTTTGCGGAAACAAAACGGGTGGGCAACATGGCCGCGGTTTCCGATGCTGATGGATACGGGATTGTACTTCAGTACTTCGGATGTTGGGATGGAGAACCATTTGAAATCCCAGCTGAACCGGAACGCAAAGAGTTCATTCCGAATCCGGCACGCACAAATGCTCAAACTCGTACGGTCGGTGGAAAAGCTACCCAAGGTACCCCTACAAAGACTGAGGCTCCCGTGCAAATGTCGTTGTTCGACTTTGCTGGGGAAGCCAACTGAGGGGGATGGCGCCGATGAAAACCACTTTCAGTGAGTTCATGACACACTTCCCGACGCAGATCAGTCCTTTGTTGGCAGACTACGTACGAGACACCGTGCTGGAATCCAGCCGCTATCTGTTTGTGTGGAGAGAGAAGAAAGTACAGATGACCTACTGCACCCATTGCAAAGAGGAATACCCTCTCGGCATTGGGCAGGCGGCATACAAGCACAATGAAAAGACGACATGCCTAAACTGCTCGTCGGAGTGCACCGTAAAATACAGCGGCCTTGGGCGCGGCAAGTTGATCGATTCGGCCTACGTGGTCTGGTATGACAAGTCCGTCCTCGACCCAACCGCTGTCGTGGCCACGTGGTACTACACGAGCCGCGACTACCGCGAGGATTATCGGCAAGTGGAGACATCGTTCACGCCAATGGCCCGGTATCTGTTTCAACCGGGTCAGGGCGGACGAATGTTCACGAACCGGTGGTCTGGCGAGTGGAAGGAGCGGAAAACGGTCGGCGCGCTGATCAACGGACCGGGCTGGAGTTGGAGTTACAAGGAAGCGTACTGCTCTTACGAGAGTATCGAACGAGCAGTGGCAGGTACACCGCTTCAGTACAGCATGTGGAAGGAATACGAATCACAATCGTACTTCCTACTCGATTTCTTCGACCTGGCTGCCAAGTATCCGTGTATCGAGTACCTTACGAAACTCGGTCTCACAAAACTGGTGCTTGCGAAACTTCGGGGTGATAGAACCTACGGAGTCGTCAACTGGCGAGGCAAATCCAACGACAAGGTCCTGCGCATGAATCGGTCAGAGACACGGCAGGTCCTTCAAACGGTGAAAGAGATGCCGAATGTGATAGTTCCTCTCTCTCTGCATAGTTACCACTTCTGGCGAAAGCTCGGGTGGGACTTGCGCATAGAGGATGCGCATTTCTTAAGGGACCTAACCGATGGCTACTACATGAAGATGTTGAGTGAACATGAGCCATTCGGGACGCCTGTAGAGATTGCAAAGTACCTCCTGAAACAGCACCGGCGTCCAGACGCGCCGAACCACTATTCTGCAACGTCCGCTCTCACGGAGTGGCGGGACTATCTTCATCAGTGCAAAGAGTTGGGCATCGAGCTCACGCAGAATCACTTGATCTTTCCGTCTAACTTGCGTGAGGCTCACGATAAGACCACACGGAAAATCAAGGTGAAGAGAGACAAGGGGCTTAACCGCCTGATTGCTGCCCGACTCCCACAGTTGGAGGCGTACGCATTGGCCGACGACACTTTCTTCATTCGGCCTGCGAAGGACTCAATTGAGTTGTTCCAGGAGGGCAAGGCTTTGCAGCATTGTGTCGGGAGTTACTCTGATAGCTATGCTGTAGGGAAAACGGACCTGTTTCTCCTCAGACGAGTGTCCGAGCCAGATACGCCGCTGTGCACAGTCGAGGTCTCCGATGGGGTGATTCACCAAGCACGCGGATATAAGAACTCAGACCCAACAGACGAGGTGGAAGCATTCCTGCAGCGTTTCCTGAAGCACATGAAACAGCAATCGACGCGCTCCAAGAAGTCCAAGAGGACCGCAAAGGAGAATACCGTCGCGCTTGCCGGATAACAAGATAACTGGCCAACTGCTCTGAGGGGTACAAGCCCCTCTGGGCAGGAAAGGAGTTGCATTAACCATATGAGACAGGCGACAATGCAGCAGCCAAGGCGACAATTCGACATGCTGGTCCAACTCTACGGAGTGAGCCCAGACGAGCCAGTAGATGCACTGCAGTGCTCCGACTGCGGCAATTGGAACGACCTACAACGGTGGCTACGTGGATTTCACGTAGAGCACGGAGTGTATCGCACCGAAGGGCTTACGTGCCCCCGTTGCCGACACTTCCATGACCCGTTCAGGGAAACGGTCCAATTTTCGGCAGCAGAGCATTAAAGCCGTCCACTTACATTCCCCGCGTATGCGAGGTATTCACCTCCTCGCATACGCGGGGAACTACAACAGAAAGAGGTGGTTTATTTGAAGAACAAGAACTTAGAAAAGTCTTTGGTCAAGCAACTCAACGAAGATATGCTGGCCTGGGACTCCCAGAGGGATAAAAAGAGTGTCGATACGCTGCTTCGAGAAGTCGACGACTTGGGCCAACTTTACTATCTAAGTCGTCAGGCTGGTAGCCGTACCAACCTAACCACAATATAACTCATCACAGTCAGTGTATCTGCCATTGCCGTAATGGTGACTATTGAGGAAAAAACAAAAGCATTGGACGCGATTTCCGCTGTGGCAAGCATAATCGCGCTGTTCGTGTTTGTGTTATTCACGCGGAATTCCTTAAACAGACAAACGATCAACCTGGAGTTGAAGACGGCAATCGACCGCCGCATTAGAGATGTTGAGGCCACTCAACAAGAAGACCGAGAAGTCAGCGACCACGCTTAACGTCTACTAGTCTCACCCCGCGCCACGGCGGGAATCCACTTCCCTCCGTGGCCAACGGGGAAGTCTAAGGAGAATGGGCGATATGGAGTCGGACAGTTAATTGGAAAACTCGTGTACCTGAACGGCTGGAATCTGTTCGAGACATCCGTTGAGTAGGTATGTGGCTTCGCGGTAAACTATTGGTATTGGAAGATGATTGGGCGTCTGCGTCCATAAAAACACGGTAGTCGTGACCAAGTGTAGAAGTCAGTTCGGGGATACAAGATACGGTTGCGATGACGACGATAGTGGTCTGGCAACTGCAAAGGATGGCCTGACTAGACTCATGATGTGTTCTTGTGTTGCTGTGTCGGAGTCACACGGTCGTTGTTCATCGGAAGGCTCACCCCTTTCGGCTTAGTGTGAAATTGACGAGATTACTTATTCTTCTGATGGCGGAGGTAGCACAACTCTGTTCCCGTCTCAGAGTTGGTACGCCGATAAACTTTGTATGGCCGCCCGTAACCGCCTAGCTTCGTCCCTGAACGCTTCTGCCTTCTCTACCGTGTCCATAGCTTTTTAACATGGTTCAGTCCTCCCAGATTCCATAATAGAGTTGCTTTACACCTTATCCACCTTCGGGCATGATCCAACCTTCCAGTGGTCACCGTCACCATACGAAAATGTTACATAAATAATGTAGTGTGAATGGGTGGTTGCAAATGCAGTATAGACGACGTGACACAAGGGGCGCGTAGGGCTATACGGCGCTTAGAAACCGCCCTGAGCGTGGTCGTCGATTGTGTGGGAGAGGCCCCAAATGAGCCCTACGAGCCGTTACGACGCGGCTACGGGGCAATTAGCTTTAACGCCATGTGGTTTGACGTAATGCCTATTTTGCAGGATATTATCGGACAAGACAGAAAGAGTGATGAGTTAGTGCACACGGCCAATCACAGTTTTGAATTGAGGGGCACACAATGACCAACGAACGTATAACGGAGAATTTGGTTCGGGACAAGTTACGCGAATTGGGTTACATGTCTCAAACCGTAGATACTGTAGTGGAGGAACAAAAGAGCCACATCGAAGAGGTTAAGAGGCTCCTGAAGGGGGCAAGTAAATCTGGGAATGGAGGAAAAGGGTCTCCAGAGTTCATAATTAGTTCTCCCTCGTCACCAGACTTCCTTGTCATCGTAGAGTGTAAGGCAAGCACGAGGCAGCACGAATCCACAAATCGGAACCGCCCCATTGAATACGCTGTGGATGGTGCACTTCATTATGCGAGCGCGTTGTCAAGAGCCTACAACATCATCGCACTAGGTGTCAGTGGGCAAAGTACAGAAGAACTTAAGGTAAGTTGTTTCTTGTGGGCGAAAGGCGCTCTCGACCCAAAGCCTTTCACCAACGAACATGGAAGAGACGTTGAAACTATCTTGCCTTTTGATGACTTTATCCGTTTAGGATCATTCGATTCTGAAGTTTCCTTGCAGAGGCATGAAGACCTCATGGCGTTCTCACGAGAATTGCACGAGTTTATGCGAGACCACGCCAAACTAACGGAAAGTCAAAAGCCTCTATTGGTGAGTGGTACCCTTATCGCTCTGCGTAACACTGCTTTTGCTAAAAGCTATGATGAATACACGCCTGAGGAATTACAACGTCAGTGGATGCACGTAATACGGACAGAGATTGAAAAAGCTGACATTCCCAATACGAAAAAACCGAGCATGGTTCAGCCATATTCAAGTATTGCAGTTCATCCGGAACTTGGGAAATCAACCCCGAAGTATCCTAAGGGCGTGTTGCACGAACTCATTAGAAGGCTGAATGAAAAAGTTTGGCCATTTGTTAGCGTGTACCACGACTTCGATGTAGTTGGGCAGTTTTATGGTGAGTTTCTAAAATATACTGGCGGCGACAAAAAATCTCTTGGCATAGTATTGACGCCTCGTCATGTCACAGAACTATTCGCTTTGCTCGCAAATTTGAGTGTTAGAACGGACCAACAGAATGGACAAGACGTGGTTGTGGCAACTAAGATGCTGGACATTTGTGCAGGTACAGCGGGCTTCTTAATATCAGGAATGCAACAAATGATGCGCGTGTCCTCAACCGAGAGCGAGAGGAAATACATAAGAGAGCACTGCTTGGTTGGAGTGGAACAACAGCCAGACATGTACGCACTCGCCGCAAGTAACATGATTTTGCGTGGGGACGGAAAGGCCAATTTATACCAAGGTTCGTGCTTTGACTCTGGCATTACCAAGGCGATTAAGTCTCACAAATGTAATGTCGGTGTGCTTAATCCACCTTACTCACAAAGTGACGAGGAGTTACACGAGCTTGTTTTTGTGAATCATATGCTGAACTGTATTCAGAAAGGCGGAACAGGTATTGCAATCGTGCCGATGTCTTGCGCCATCTCGCCGCATACCATGCGTGAGACGATTCTGAAGCATCATACCCTAGAGGCAGTAATGTCAATGCCTGACGAGTTGTTTTATCCAGTTGGTGTAATTACGTGCATCATGGTATTTACCGCTGGGGTTCCGCACAAAGTAAGTAAGAGAAAGACGTGGTTTGGCTATTGGAAACACGATGGATTCGTAAAGACTAAAAACAAAGGTCGTATCGACTTGAACGGCGCATGGCCATCGATTAGAGACCGATGGCTGGAACAGTACAGAAACAGAGAGGTAGTCCCTGGCGAAAGTGTATCAGCATACGTAACACATGAAGACGAGTGGTGTGCAGAAGCGTTTATGGAAACAGATTACGGGCGAATAACAGAAGACGTATTCCAACAGGCCGTACAAAAATATATCATTTACCGAATGCTTGAAAATGCTAGTCGTAGAGATGGTGATTCCATTGACGAAGAAGTTGAGTGAGCTTTTTGACGTGAGATATGGCAATAGTCTCGAATTGAATCGACTTCGGCGGACCGGGCCTGAAGGAATACCGTTCATTTCGCGAAAAATGCACGACAACGGAATAGCAGCTTACGTAGAACTAATAGACGGGATTGAACCTAACCCTGCTGGAGAGCTGACTTGTGCCATGAGTGGAAACGGTGTGCTATCCACGTTTATTCAAAACCGACCCTATTACACTGCTTTCCATGTAGCGTGTTTGCGTCCACGCGTCAAACTAGACACGCAGGAATTGCTTTACTACTGTGTTTGTATTCGTGCCAATCGGTACCGTTATAGCTACGGGAGGCAGGCTAATCGTTCCTTGCGTGAAATTTTGTTACCATCTCCAGAGGATATTCCGAAGTGGGTAACCCATGCCCCTATTGGCCACGATGAAAGACTGATAGACAGCCTACTCAAACTGTCGTCGGTCAGTGCGGCGGAGGGTAGGACGGACACTGTCGGAGAGCAACGAGTCGCCGTTGGAGAGCTATTTGACGTTATCTACGGAACGAATCTTGAGCTCATCCGACTGGAACGGGATCAAAATGGGATTAACTTTGTTTCAAGAACCGCGAAGAACAATGGAGTCTCTGCACGCGTGAAGCTAATTTCAGACGTTGAACCCAATCCCGCAAAGGTGCTTAGTGTAGCTGGGGGAGGTTCAGTTCTTGAGACCTTCCTGCAATTGGAGCCTTTTTATTCTGGACGTGACTTGTTCTACTTGAAGCCTAAAGTTGAACTGAATGAAGAGGAACTGCTGTTCTATTCTGCTGTCATTCGAGCTAACCGATTTAGGTTCAACTATGGACGTCAAGCCAATAAGACTTTACCTTTCTTGCCGATTCCCACGCGTGAATCGATACCGTTGTGGGTCTACGGAGGCGTACAACGTCAAGTCGACAGGCTGTTCTCACGGTAATGTAGACGAATGCATTGCATGAAACGTAATACAGCAGTACGGAAGGGTGTTCGTTCAAGCGAGGCATTGAGGAGAACGAAATGTGGAAATTACAAAACACGGCTACATTCGCGTAAGTAGTAAAGACCTAAGCGCACAACGGCAATGGGATTCGATGAAAGGTATAGGCATTAACGACCGAGACATTTACATCGACAAACCGAGTGGAAAGAACTTCACTCGTGAGGAGTACCAGTCAATGAAACACGCCTTGCGTAGCGGGGATGCATTTGGGCAGTGGCATCCCCATTGGTCATAAAAACCTAATTTAAACCGTTCAGATAATAGCAAAACATGGGGCAAGAAAATGTATGTGACTCCCCGGTCCATCGTGCAAAAGGACTATTACTTCCCCATTTCCAATGACGGTGAAATAGAGACCTTGAAGATTTTCATGCTGCATAGAGAGTCACTTCCCTTTCCGGCGTTAAACATTTGCACCGTTACTCAATTGTTGTGATGAATCGGCGTTCTCATCCAAAGTACCTGTTCGGCTCAGCCTACACCGCAACATCATTCCTGAAACATCCTCATTTTTACATCCTCGTTGCATACGCATCCGTCAGGGTAGAGGGTCTCCCGGATTGCGCGGAGACTTTTGCTGTGTAGGTTCATCCTATAAGAGTCACCATCCATAGACACCTGTGTGTTCGCGGCTCCTAATCTCACAAGGAAGTCATGGCACTCCGGGACCAGAGGGCCGGTGATAGTGAGACGATGACGCGACGCAGTTGTTTGTCTAAAATGGCTGTGTCCGTCGATATACCCTCGTACAAAGTCGATACTAGGTCGAAACGGAGAACCTTGTTTGCTCAACC
Source organism: Alicyclobacillus sp. ALC3 (assembly GCF_028751195.1). Lineage (GTDB taxonomy): Bacteria > Bacillota > Bacilli > Alicyclobacillales > Alicyclobacillaceae > Alicyclobacillus_L. The sequence goes on along the minus strand of NZ_CP066785.1, from coordinate 106,488 downwards.
CACCAAATGCTGCGATTAAGTCTCGATCGTAGAAACGGATGTACTGTGTACTCAAACCCTTCCGCGAAGCGGAGACACCCATCCGATAACCAAAACTGCGAAGTGCTTCAATCTGATATTGGTCATCTGTCGTGAATCGCAGAAAAGTCATACCCCGTTTGTCAAGAACAACCTTGGCTCTGTGTACCAACACTCCGTATAAATAGTCCGGGATTTCCTTGTAGCCGTGAATAGAGTGATACAAGGATATGAATGAGTCCAACATGCTCTCGAAGGATTCGTATTGCTTCAAAGCTTCTTTGACCACATTGTCGCGCAGACAGCGTGCACGACTCGGTATTCCATCCTTCGCATTCCAGATCACAGATAACGCTTGGTATTCCGGGTCTCCAATGTCCACGACATGAGCCTCCACGTGTGAGATGTCTATAGTCTAAATTGTTGGTCGACAAATATCACTAGCAAACTCCGCCAACGTTGCGACGATGTACGCAGTATAGCAAGTGTGTTTCCGCGGTGAACGCGTAAATTTGGTCGGCATATTTGTCGGTCTGGATGGATGAATACGAAAAGAAACTCATTGCAATTGCCTATAGCATTTTGCACGACGAACAACTTGCCCTGGATTGTGTGCAGGAGGGCTTTATGGGACGCGTCGTAAAACCCCTTGCTTTAGGCATGGGGAGGATGTCAAAAGTGGCGGAGTAAAAATAGATGAGTGTAAGAAAGGCCCATTCAAGGAACGGGCCTAGGTTCTCAGCAGCTTAGCGGACAACTACGACGTTTTCCGCTTGCAGACCGCGTTGCCCTTGAACAACTTCAAATTCAACGATCTGGCCTTCTTCTAGAGAACGGTAGCCGTCAGCTTGAATAGCGCTAAAGTGAACAAATATATCGTTGCCGCCATCAACCGTGATGAATCCGTAACCCTTTTCTGAGTTGAACCACTTTACTGTGCCTCGTTCCATCAACTTATTCCACCTTCACTTTTTAAAATGACAGTCATTTGCTGTCTCTTGTGAATTGTAACACGGCGTCTGATGTTTAGAGGATTTCCCGACGATCTCCCTCTGACCTAAAGAAAAGGCATGATCATTGGTAGCTCGTCAATCGGACACCCTTCCGGATTGATGCTGAGTGAGGGGATTTGGCCACTAGAGTCAAAAAACGCCACCCAAATACGAAGGCAGCGCTTTGATATACGTCATGTCTGCTTACCAACTGCCAATTCGATTTTGATATCATATAAATGGAATGGAGTATTCTTTCAAAGAATGCCTTCGCTACGATGTGCTTATCAAGTTTTATTATCCTTGAATCCAAACCCAAACATGAATCCTCCGGAAGTCATTCCAAACCATTTTGTAGCAGGCTGGCTTAAAAAGGCGTACACCTCAACCGTATTAGGACTCACTTGCTGTAGAGTGATATAACGAACCCATGCGTTATTGTGTATCGGGATGTGTTTATCTACGGGCAGTGCTCCATGCACAGAATTATTGATTTGAACGGAGAATTCCGTAGGTGTGACGAGTTTTGGTGATTTGACATCCTTTTTCCATACGAACCCATGCGTAGCAACTATTTGAAACGCATTACCCCCATTGGGACCCTCGCTTAAAATCCGTTCAAAAGTGACGTATGGATAGCTGGGATTGATTATAGTCGTATTCGTGGTCTGGTTTGAAATAATGTTTTTAAGACCTGTGGTTTTGAGACTTTGGTTTGCAATACCGCATCCGGCCAAAGTTAAAACGGATAAAGAAATAGCTCCTAAAGAAATGAGTCGGCGCTTTTCATTCACGTAAACACCTCCCATTTAACAGACGGACTGCCGTCCTGTAACGTTTCAAAATCCATTTCTACCGTAAATACATCTGGGTGGAGATTTCGTGTTAGTTATGGATACTTATTTTCTGTTCTATAAAATGGGAATGTCATTAAAGGAGCAGTTTGCTCCACCGGTTGGGACTTTTCGAGCACGACATGAATACGATGATCTCTTTGTGCGTAACCGCGCGCAATGTGACATTCGGCAGTTCAATATCATCCGAAGTACGTATTTACTTCGCTGGACGGCACTCAACTTATCGGAAGATGAAACAACGCAGGGAGGAACAAGAATCAGGTGGACGTAGACGTTTTGGAGATTGATTTGATGATGAATTTCTTCATATCCAGAAAGCCCACCAAATATGTTGGCGAACTTTTGTACTGCTTAAACGACCGTAAGATTGTCACTCGACATGTGTGGGAAGACAGCAAAGAGAAAGTCAAAGCCAACCGGCTCAGCAAATCTGGCAAGCAGTTATACGTGTTTCGAAAGCAGACGATTGAACGAAGTTTCGGAGACGCGAAACAACTCCATGGATACAGATATGCAAGATACAGAGGCAAAGTGCTGGAACAAGCACTAATGACGGCTGTCTGCCAAAACACCTTTAGGAACAAAGGAACGTCGAGGAAGCCCCAAAACGGAGGCGTCCTCGACAACCTACACATATCAAGAGATACGTCTTTTTGACTTCAGGAGGTTTCATGTTGAGGCATACATTCAGAAACTAAAGTAGTGAGACAAAGGGGTCTGTCAAGAGTTTTGTGTAAACCCCGGTTTGGAATCCTTCAGCGGATGTAGGGGTCAATCCGTTCTGAGAAGTAGATGGAGAGTTGGCTGAGGATGGGGCCCCAGTTCTGAATCCGCATCGTCCATTTTTTTGTGACTTCCATCGTAGCCAGGTATAGCATCTTGAGGAGAGACTCGTCCGTTGGGAAAATGCTCTTGCCCTTGGTGACCTTTCGTAGTTGCCTATGGTAGCTCTCAATCATGTTCGTGGTGTAAATCAGTTTGCGCATCTCTGTGGGGTAGCAGAAGAAGGTAGAGAGCTCGTCCCAGTTGTTGCGCCAAGAGCGAATGACCATTGGGTACTTTGCGCCCCAGGCCTCTTCAAAACCGTCCAGTTCGGCCCTTGCTGCTTCCTCGGTGCTGGCTTTGTAAACCGGCTTGAGTGCAGCGGTGACTGCCTTGTAATCCTTGTACGACACGTATTTGAGCGAATTGCGAATCTGGTGCACCACGCACTTTTGAATGTCCGTTTTCGGGTAGCAAGCGGCGATGGCTTCACTGAAGCCAGTCAAGTTATCCACAGAGACGATAAGAATGTCCTCTACGCCACGGCCCTTAAGTTCGTTCAGCACAGTGAGCCAAAACTTCGAGGATTCGTTTTCTCCGACCCACATGCCCAGCACATCTTTACAGCCTTCTAAATCGATGCCTATCACCATGTATGACGCCTTGTTGACCACCCGACCTTCCTGTTTCACCTTGTAGTGGATCGCATCCAGAAACACGGCGGCGTATACCGTTTGCAACGGTCGATGCTGCCATTCTTTGATGAGGGGCAACAACTTGTCTGTGATGTTGGAAATGAGCGTTGGGGAAACCTCCACGCCGTACAGGTGCTGCAGATGCGACTGGATGTCCCGTGTGCTTACACCCCGTGCATACAAGGCAATGACTTGCTCTTCGACGCCGGTCGTTTTCGTTTGGTGCTTCTTGACGATTTCAGGTTCAAACTCACCCTGACGGTCTCTGGGGATGGCGAGTTCCACCTCGCCATATTCGGACATCAGCGTCTTACGACTATGCCCATTACGGCTGTTTTCCGTCGCTTTATTCTTCACGTCGTGTTTCCCATAGCCCAGTTCGGTCTCGAGTTCGGCCTCCAACATTCCCTGCATCGTACTTGCGAACAGGTCACGCAGGGCGGATTGCACATCCTCCGCTGACTTGAGATTGTTTTCTTGAAGGGGTACCGCCAGCAAAATGACGCAAAACCCACGCTAAGACAATTTATGGATTCGAATCTTCGTTTTTTTCTACGCTAACATTAAGAAACGCGGTTTTGAATATACCGCGTTTCGTGTATTTATACGGTCTCTGTGCCTAGGCTTCTGTCGCATTCGTGAGTAACGAATAAACGTGTTTGAAAATGGTGTCTGCTGCACGTCGACGAGCACTCCAAGCGACGTGTTCAATTGTCGTCATTGCAGGGAGAATAACCTTTTCTTGTCGGAGCAGCGATATCACTGATTGGATTAAATCCAGCGCATGATCATTTTCTGATGCCTGCTGCGTGAGACGTTGAAATACTCGCCGATACACTTGAATGGAAAAGGGCTGATATTCGTAGGTGTGCCGAATTTCCTTGAGATGGTCCCACCCGGTATTCTCACGTGTCGCATATGTGCAGTTCAAAACTGCGGATCCACGTGAATCTGTTGGGCTGCATAACGAATAATCTTTCCTGACATGTACTACACCCCTTTAATGATGATGTTCCGTTTCCACCGTGGCACAAAGCTCCGAATTATCATGGGGATGTTTTGCATCTTCCGTTTGAACGGTCACATGACCGATATTCATATGGACCATGCGATGCTCCAGGTCTCGTAAAATTTTTTGACTGTCTCTGATAGACATACTGCCATCCAACACGATATGACACGACATGGCATTTTTTCCGCTCGTGATACCCCATACGTGTACATCATGTACGTCATGAACACCTGTAACTGCTTTGATTTCTTGAATGACTTTCGGTAAATCGATCCCTTTCGGTGTACCTTCCATGAGAATCCCGACTGTTTGCGTGACAATTCTCCATGCCCCTGAGGCAATTAACAAAGCAATGAGAACACTCAAAATAGGGTCTATGACGTACCACTTCGTTACCATAATAATCAAACCACCAACGATAACACCGGCAGAGGCGGCCGCATCCCCCAGCATGTGCAAAACAGCACTTTTTACGTTGATGTTTTCTTCGTTTCGCATTCCAAGGCCAAGATACAAATTCATCAACAAACCAATGCCGGCACTGATGAACATCCAGGTCGGGGTAACATGTTCGGGATGGTTGAATCTACCGTAGGCTTCCCACAAAATCCAGATGGTAATGAGGATAAGCGTCATTCCATTAATGAACGCAGCTAAAATCCCGGCTCTGTGGTAGCCGTATGTCATTTTTTGATTAGATGGCTTTTCCGCCTGCTTTAAGGCAAACCAAGAAAGTCCGATGGCAGCAATGTCTGTTAAAACGTGTCCGGCGTCTGCTAGCAGAGCCAAGCTATGCGACAGTAAACCACCAACTACCTCGGCAGCCAAAATCACTACTGTCAAGAAGAAAGCCGTTTGCATTTTACCAGCAGGCGCATGGCTGTGAAATACATCTCCATGGTCGTGATCATGACCGTGGTCAGGACTATGATTATGGCTACTCATACACTCTCTCCTCATCACGTTCTACGTGAGAAATATGATCAATTCCCATTTGTAATAAGCCTACGATGTGGGCATCGTCACAGGTGTAGTACACCGTATTTCCATCTCTTCGGCTCTTTACAATTCGCAACGTCCGCAAATACCGCAGCTGATGCGAAACAGCCGATTGTGTCATGCCCAATACCTCCGCCAAGTCACAAACACAGAGTTCTCGTCGGGTCAGGTTGTGCAGCATACGGATTCGTGTCGGATCTGCCAATGCCTTAAATGAGTCCACTAAACTTTGGACCGCAGATTCACTAAGCTGTGTAGGCATACAATCCGCAACGGCATCCGAATGTACCGATAGCTGATCACAACAATCCTTTTGTAATTGTGTTGCCACAACACTCACCCCATTTATCAACATGAACATATACTCATATAGTCATTATAAGCATCGAGCGCCGCTATGCAAACATGACATTTACCCGATACCAATTGTGGGTGTGTCACATTCGTGGCATACTATATTCAAATAGACATTTGAATGAAGGTGAAAAATGATGATTAAACGCGACATGTGTCAAGTCGAATGCGTGGATATGTCTAAGGTGGAGAGGCTTCGCTCTGCCATACCAGAAATCGATTATCCGTCTTTGGTTTTCAAGGCATTAGCGGATGCCACACGTCTCCAAGTGGCCTATGCACTGGCTCAGGATGAACTATGTGTCTGTGAGGTTGCAGCACTACTTGATATGACCGTTCAGAACGCATCGCATCACCTTCGGCGGCTTAAAAATGCCGAACTCGCAACGTATCGGAAAGAGGGGAAACTCGTCTATTACAGACTGTCACCAGCGGGGTCTCTAATTCTGAATACAGTGCAGCAAGGCCAAGGGGGAGAAAATGTTGTCAGTTCAAGCTTTGCAGGTTAAAAAGGGAATTAACATTGAGATTGTCAGCATCCTTTGGATGATTGTTGAAGCGGCAGTAGCAATCGGAGCTGGAATTGCTGCACATTCGTTGGCACTTACAGCGTTTGGGGCAGATAGCATCATTGAACTTGTAGCAAGTGCAATACTCCTCTGGCGGCTTTATGTTGAGTCAAGTGGCGCAAGCCTTGCACGTGTAAAGCAAGCCGAGAAGAGGGCTTCATGGGTTGTTGGAGTTGCCTTAATTGCTCTGGCAGTTTATATCGTTGTTTCAGCCGCATACGACCTGTGGACACGTTCCGGTTCGGAATCAAGCATGCTTGGGCTCGCACTTGCAATCGCTTCGGGAATTATCATGCCGTACTTGTCGCGTGCGAAAAAGAGAATTGGTACGGAAATCGGCAGCAAGGCACTTCGGGCGGATGGTTCCTGTAGTATCGTATGTGCGTACATGGCTTGGACGCTAATTGTCGGACTTATGTTGACCGCTTTGGTCGGCTGGTGGTGGCTTAATGCCTTGGCTGGATTGGCATTGGTGTACTTTGTTGTGAAAGAAGGCATTGAGGCGATTCAAGAGGCACGTGGCGTCGAGGATACTTGCGGTTGTTGCCATTGATTCAAGGTATATGATGTCTTTCAATTACTGTTTTACGGCGGGACTCGATGTCATCTATAGAATGGGCGTTAGGGTCTCGCTAATACTAAAACTGAGTAATCTAGGATATATACATATTCGTCCACTTCTAGCGTTGTAAATCCGCGTTTTGTTGTCGGTACCCCTGAATTAACCTTAGTCCCAAAACACAGAAGGTGGAAAATAAGAGTATTTACGCTTGGACAAGTACAACTTTACAGGGATAATGCGTCCGCTTTGTTCAAGATTCTGATCTACAAAAGGCGTCCTACTTGATATTCTCAGACGCTGGCTTTGCCAAGACTACGAACATATGCCGTAACATTCCCTAAGCAGCAGCTTCCTTGGGGATTGTTGACCTCGCATCCACAACGATTTGCTTGAACCTGTTCACTGACGTGGTTGCTTGGCTGCTTCTGCTGTTGGACAGCCTGTTCTAGTCGTTGTCTAGTCCATCCAAAGCAGTAGCAAACCGGTACATCCAATCCAGCATCCTTCTGAAAAACTGGCACTTTCACGTCTTGCCTTCGAAACTTCTGATTATCGGAAAAGTAAACGATGTCGCACGAATGATTGTGGCAAAACCCATAGGAGGACTGGGGATCAATTGTTTCTAAAGCTGAGGGTATGAGTAACGCTTTTAGCGTAATTATTTCAACGGCTTTACCCTTTTGTTTACATTCGGGACAAAGAAAATTGTTATCCCTCGAGGGGGTTGGAATAGCACAACAATCATCCATTTTCGATTCCCCTTTAACTATTTCTTACATCCATTATAGTTTGTGCAACAAGGGGCTACCTTTTCATCAACATGACAGCCACACCCACAAGACAAATCCCTGCACCAAGCCATTCGCTCCAGTCAGGAAACCGCTTATCAATGAACCAGCCCCAGAGTACCGCCATCGCTATGAAAATCCCACCATAGGCAGCGTATGTTTTGCCGAACGAAAATTCTTGACGGGTAGCAATCACACCGTACAAAATCATCACAACTGCTCCAATAATGCCGACCCAAAGTGACTTCCCGTTCTTCAGCCATTGCCAAATAAGATACCCGCCACTAATCTCGGCTAAACCAGCCAAGACAAACAGAAATATAGCTCGAATTATCATTTTGGTATCTCCAATTCCTTATTGCATTCTTCTCGTTTGTCCCATAGGGAAGGCGGTGGGCAAACCGCATAAATATACGGCTAAAGATTCAGATTCAGATACACGTCATCCAATTCATCCTGGGTAATGCCGATGTATGACAGGGTGACACTTGGAGCGGAATGATTGAATAGCTTCTGAAGCACAGCTAAGCTGACGCCTGCTTGATACGCATGGTACCCAAAAGTCTTCCGAAGCGTATGTGTGCCAATGTTTTCTTTAATGCCTACTGCTCTGGCTGCATCGTTAATGATCTTGTAGGCTTGCTGCCTCTTCAGAGCTTGGCCGCCCTTCCTGGACAAAAACAAGGGATCATCTAAAGTATAAGCCCGAGTACCCAAATATTCGACGATGGCTTTACGTGCTGTATCTCCAACCGGAAAGTCCTTGATTTTACCTGTTTTAGTTTCCCGAATAGACACTCGGTCTCTCACTCGTCCTCGTTCGTCCATCACATCACGAATGTTCAGTTTAAGTAAGTCGCTAATTCGAAGACCAGAGTTAATCCCTAATATGAACAAGCAATAATCCCTCAAGTTTGTAGCCTTGAGAATTTTCTTTATAGAATCGATTTGTTTTTTCTCGCGAATCGGTTGAACAAATTCCAAAAGTGACCCTCCGTCGAACCATACTTACTGTATACTATTATATAATAAGTTTGATTGGCGTAGATGGTACAGAAGTAAAAACATCCAAAATCGGTTATAAACCCAGTCGTAGCAAGGGATTGCACGACTTCTTCGAATCATACACAAGTACATTGTGTATGATTCGTCAGGCGTTCCTTTTACCAATTTTCATAGAAGGTCTCAGACACTGTATAACAAATAAAATCTATCGGAATAAAGGATGAAGAACCGTGCCCAATAGGAGAGCAAGGGAGTTACTGACTTCAGAACAACGTTTGGAGTTTATGTCCATACCAGACCATCTCACCGACTACGAGTTGGGAAGTCATTTTACGTTGTCTCCCGATGATCTTGAAATCATTAAACGTCACCGAAGAGCTTCGAATAAATTAGGCTTCGCGCTGCAACTCTGTGTTCTTCGCTTTCCAGGATGGACATTGTCTGATGTCCACCACATATCCGATTCCGTTGTGGACTACATTGCCAAACAATTAGCCGTCTCGCCAAAAGAGTTGGGCGTATACGCCGAGCGGGAACAGACAAAGTATGAGCATCTTGATGAAATTAGACGCGAGTTTGGCTTTCGTAATTTTACGGTTCATGATTACCACCATGTGTCTCAGTTACTGTTGCGACGCGCTATGGAGAACGGAGATGCTGAATATCTAATTCAAGCAGTAATAGAAGAGTTTCGGAAACAAAAGGTTATTCTGCCTGGAATGACTGTCATAGAGCGACTCGTGTGGGAGGTCCGACAACGAGCCGAAGAAAAGATCTTTAAACACCTTGTATCCGCGTTAACAACTGAGCAGATGGAAAGGTTGGACCACACGTTGTCCTACATGCCTGAAAGCAGTAAAACGTACCTGGCATGGCTTCGTGACATACCAGGCACTAGTTCCCCGGATTCATTTCTTAAAGTAATTGAGAAGCTCGAGTATGTCCGACAACTACAGTTGAAAATTGATACAAAGGGAATCCACCCAAATCGATTACGCCAACTTTCCAAAATCGGTGCTCGATACGAACCACATTCCCTGAGACGATTTGATACCTCGAAAAAATACGCTATTTTAATCGCTTATTTACTTGAATTGACCCAGGACTTAACGGACCAAGCATTCGAAATTCATGACCGTCAAATCATGTCACTTTTATCTAAGGGTCGGAAGGCCCAAGAAGAAATCCAGAAACAGAATGGTAAATCGATCAATGAAAAAGTCATTCAATTCGCCAATCTGGGGGAGGCACTCATAAAAGCGCGCAATGAAGGCATTGATCCTTTCGTGGCACTAGAGACTGTGATGCCTTGGGATAAGCTTGTATCCTCTATTGAAGAAGCCAAGACTTTGGCACGTCCTATTGATTACGACTATTTGGATTTACTTGAGAAGAAGTTCTATACACTCCGTAAATACACTCCAACACTCCTGCAGTCACTGGAATTTCGCTCAACCAAGTCCGCAGAGCCTTTGATGAAAGCCATCGAGATTGTACGGGACATGAATGAAACAGGTAAACGTAAGGTGCCTGAAGGTGCTCCCCTTGAGTTTGTGTCGAATCGCTGGCAAAGCCATGTCTATGACGATGACGGAACCATTAACCGGCATTATTACGAAATGGCGGTTCTCACGGAATTGCGAAACTATATTCGGTCCGGTGATGTCTCCATTGTTGGAAGCCGCCAGCATAAGGATTTTGATGAATACCTCGTTTCCAAAGAAGATTGGGAGCAGATTAAACTAAATCAGACAAAATTGGCTGTTAGCATGTCGGCCGATGAATACATAGAAGAACGGATGGAATCGCTATTGAAACGCTTGGAATGGGTATCCTCGAATGTCGATGAGTTGGAAGGGATAAACCTGGAGAACGGGAAACTCCACATTAATCGGTTGGAAAGAGATGTTCCAACTGAAGCCAGGGACTTTAGCGTGTCATTATACGAATTGCTGCCACACATTAAATTAACGGACCTTCTTATGGATGTAGCTAGGTGGACTGGCTTTCAAGAACAGTTTGTTCATGCTTCAACAAACCGCCCGCCTAACGAAGAAGAAACCAGGGTGGTTCTGGCCACTCTTATGGCGATGGGAACAAACGTTGGGCTCACCAAGATGGCTGAAGCTACACCTGGTATTTCATATCGGCAAATGGCCAATACCTCACAATGGAGACTTTACGAAGACGCGCTGAACAAAGCACAGGCTGTTTTGGTTAACTTTCACCATCGGCTGACCCTGCCTTCTTATTGGGGCGACGGTACGACGTCCTCTTCGGACGGAATGCGCGTCCAGATTGGTGTGGCTGCGCTTCATGCAGATGCCAATCCGCACTATGGTACCGGAAAAGGGGCTACGATTTACCGATTTGTGAGTGACCAGTTTTCTAGCTTTTTTACGAAAGTGATTAACACGAACTCTAGAGATGCAGTACATGTTATCGACGGACTTTTGCACCATGAAACCGACTTGGCGATAGAAGAACACTATACCGATACTGCCGGATATACTGACCAAGTCTTCGGCCTAACTCATTTACTAGGATTCCGATTTGCCCCTCGACTGCGTGATCTGGCCGACGCCAAATTGTACACAATTGGTAAAGCTAATGAATTCCCCAAACTAGAGAAACTATTGCGTGGTCAAATCAACACGAAAGTCATTCGGGAAAATTACGACGATGTACTGCGGTTGGCACATTCGATTCGAGAAGGCACGGTCTCGGCATCACTTATTATGGGGAAATATAGTGGTCCCAGGAATCAAGACAACTGAGAAGGGACCGGTTAAGCTACAATATGGCTATGAGAAAACATTATCCGGCGTCATTCAAAGCAGAAGTCGTTCTTGAGCTTCTGAAAGAAGAGAAGACCATTGCCCAGATTTCGTCAGAGTACGGCGTACACGTCACCATGCTACATCGGTGGAAGAACACAGCCTTGGAGAACATGTCCAGCCTTTTCGAAGACGAAGGGAAGAAGAACACCGCTGTACTAAAGAAAGAACATGAAAAGGAAACTTCCGAGCTGTATGCGAAAATTGGTCGCTTAACCACCGAGGTTGAGTGGCTCAAAAAAAAAATCTGGCTTCAAGCAGAACTAGGGCGGAACGTGTTGCCATGGTTGAGACCGACAGTGATGAACTCTCAGTTTCTAGACAGGCGGTCCTACTTAGCCTGAGTCGAACGAGCCTCTACTACAAGCCTGTAGACGTCTCAGATGAAGAGATGCGTCTGCGTCGTCGCATCGACGAGATATACACAGAGCGGCCAGTCTCAGGCAGCCGCTACATTACAGCTATCCTGCGCCGAGAAGGTTGGATCATCAACCGCAAGCGTATCGTGCGCTGCATGAGAGACATGGGTATCGCTGGTGTCAGCCCGGGCCCAAACCTCAGCAAGCGGAACCTGGCCCACAAGATTTATCCCTACTTGCTGACAGGTGTAAAGGCAAGTCACCCGAACCATGTCTGGTCAATCGACATCACGTATGTTCGGCTGAAGCACGGATGGATGTACCTGGTCGCTGTGATTGATTGGTATTCCCGCTACATTATGAGCTGGGAACTTGACCAGACGCTCGAGATCGACTTCGTTCTGAAAGCCACACAAACAGCCTTGAACCATGCGAAGCCAGAGATTTGGAACAGCGACCAAGGCAGTCACTTCACCAGTCCACAGTACACGGATATGCTCAAGCAGGCCGGCGTCCGAATTAGCATGGATGGCAAGAACCGAGCTGTGGATAACATCTACATCGAACGGTTCTGGCGAACGCTCAAGTACCAAGAGGTGTACACAAAAGAGTACGCCACACCAAGAGAGGCGAGGGAATCAATCAGAAGATTCATACACAAATACAATCATGAAAGACCACACCAATCGCTAAGGGATCATACACCGGCTGAGATCCATCTGATGGGGATGAAGCCAGAGGATCCAATTCCTACTTCCACTCGTCAGAATACATATACAGGAAGGGAGATTGCTTAAGGACCAGAAACACAAGATCAGGGACAGGGGAAGCCGCTTCGCTCCTCCCCTCTGGCCTATGGCCATTCACCCCTCCCGCTCCTCCTAAAAGATGATAGGGACGGGGAAAACTAGACTATAGCTTAGAGATTAAAAAAACTTGTCTTGACAGATGGGGCCACCATAAAACTCGGTTCATATTCACGGCAAAACCGTTTAGCTACTGCACTTCGTGAGATGGGGCGGATCGAAAAGACGATTTTCATTTTGGATTACGTTTCAAGCGAATCCATGAGACGAAGAATTCACCGAGGGCTAAATAAAGGTGAGGCGATGAACGCATTGGCCAGAGCCATCTTCTTTGGGAAACATGGGGAACTACGTGAGAGAGCCTTACAAGATCAACTCCAGCGCGCGAGTGCATTAAATATCTTGATTAATGCGATTAGCGTATGGAATACCCTCTATTTGACTAAGGCTACAGAATTCCAAACGAAGAAAGGGATACTTAGTGAAGAACTGCTAAATCACATTTCCCCATTAGGATGGGAGCACATCAATTTTCTTGGAGAGTACACTTTCAGTACAAATCCACCGACTAGCGAGAATGCGTTGCGACCGCTTAAAACCCGAGAGAAAGATGCTTAGCGTAGAAAAAGTCGGATATTTAAATCCATAAATTGTCTTAGCGTGGGTTTTGCGTCATTTTGTTGGCGGTACCCCTTGAATAAACTGCTGCAGAAATTCCTTGGATACCTTCGTCATCTTCATATCCTCCCAATCTTGTACTCCCCTATAGGGACTGGGAGTTTACACAAAAGATCTTACACCCTCAGACAAAGATTACGGACCACAGTCGTCGCCACTGTCGCTAAACTGTATAGAATTTGTCTCTCCAAAACTATTTAAAACCGTAACATCCCCATTGCAGTTACCGTTCACGCACGTCCCGTAGTACCCGTTGAAGCCCGAGATGTTACTTCCGGTTGCTGAAGGTGGATTGGACGAGGAAATGGGGCTAATAGCCACAAATCCCGGGACGTTTAGCGTGTTTAAGTCATAACTTTTCCATTGATACTGATTGGCGTACAAAGCCGCTGTAAGTTCACCTGAAGATCCAGTGATGATGCCAGACACCCAACCTTGGACCAACGTCCGGAATTGAGACGAGTTTGTGGGCGGGATGGCACCTTCTAAATCGATGACTACGTACTGCGGTAGGTACCCCGTGGAGTTAGAAGCAGTCATGATCACTCCAGCAGCGTGCTCTCCCGCAGTTTTACCGGCGCTGGTCCAATCATTCTCAGTACTGGACGGCCCTGAAACTGTCCAATAGTCGTTCCACCAGAAACTAACTCCTTGGTGATACGCTTGGCCGACATAGTACGGTACGGTGTGGCCGTTGTACATCAATGTACTAGTGTACGGAGAGGCGCTGCTTGGTGCAGTACCAGATACCGATGAAATTCCGGGCCATCCTTTCTTTGCAGCGTCTACAACAGCAGTCGTACTCGTAAAAGTACCGTACAATCCAGTTTGGGGTCCACTGCCACCAATATAAGCCATGACAATCTCCTCCTTTTATCACTGGTCGGCCGACTCAGTGAGGGACGTTTTGCCCTCTACTCATATAGAAAGACATCGACCTTCGATTTTGATTACGTTAATGTTGAATTTGGTCCGAATTATGCTCAATAGCCTTGCTAACGAGCACGCTACACACTTCCTGGATGGCATCTGATTGCATCCGTCCAGCAAAACGTGTAGATGCTTTTATCTCCGGCATAAAACAACGACAGAGTTCTACCGCTGCCGAATTATCCCCGTTCTGAATTTGAATTTCGATATCATGGATGTGTTCCTGTGTGCATCTCATCCCTGATGAACCTCCTTAGATTTGTTAGCGCTTTTTTGTGCAACTTACAGACTGTCGATTGGCTCATATTTAGTGTTTTGGCAATCTCACGTTGTGTATCTCCGTGACCGTAAATGGATTCAACAATCAACCGTTCTTGTTCTGGTAAAACTTCAAGTGCCATTAATAGTTCGCTGTCTTGAAAGTCTCTTTCCGCAGACTCCGAAGGCAAGAGGTCTCCAAGTTCACTACCTTCGTCTGTCACAGTGTTTAAAGTCAGTGATTCCCTGGCCCAGCGACTATATTTTCGATTCACACGAATGGCGGCATGCCGAATAACTGTTTTGTACCAAGCGATTTGCTGCTGAGGAGTGTAGGATTGACGTTTCATATCTAGTTTCTCCTTTTTAACCCTTCTCACGAATGCATGGACTTATTGCAGTCCAGCAGCTTTTCATGAATTTGTTTTGCTTGAGTCGCCAATGAAAACCCAAGGTCTTTAAGCAATTCCTTTTCTTCTGCGGTCGATGATTCTTCAATGCACTGAGAACAGGCAATTAGCGCCCTGTGAGTGTGCGTCAACGCATCGATTAAGTGTTCGCGGCATAGCATCAACATCACTCCCATTGTGAAAATGAAAAGCAATACCCACCTTATTCGCGGTTAGAGAAGCTTGTCTCGGCGTGTGTTCTGCGGTTATTTTGTTAGCCGTTCAGATATTAGGTGTATAGAGTTAGACGTGCTTTGGGCATCAAACGTTTCGAGCTCTTTCAATGTGTGTTATCCTAAACTCAGAAAATCAGAATATGCGTTTGTCTGAATATAACCATTGGGAGTGAGCATACTGTGGGAATGAGTGTAGCGAAAGTGAATGGAGGTCGTCGCATGATCAAGGCCAAGCTCGGCAAGCGGTCTCAGCTCGTGCTACCAAAAGCCATTGTCGATGCGATGAAACTCGAAGAGGGTACGGAGTTTGAAGTCCAGATTGTTGATGGACGGATCGTTATGGAGCCGATGCTCTCCATTCCGCGTTCACAGGCGTGGTTTTGGTCGGATGAGTGGCAGAAACGTGAACGAGAGGCCGACGAAGATGCACGCGCCGGTCGTATGACTACGATTCGAAATGCCGAGGAGCTGGACGCCTATATCAAAGGCCTCGGTGTGCAACAGGACTAGCCGATGGCCATACTGAGGCCGACAGAAAGGTTCGGCAAGAGCCTTGGAGAGCTGGACACAAAGTCACAAAAAGCAGTAGCTAAGGCCTTACGATTACTACTGGATAATCCTCATCATCCGTCTTTGCGGACACACAAGATGGAGGGCCATTCGGATATTTTTGAGGCCAGCGCCAACATGGACATCCGGATTACGTTTCATTACGAAAAGCCGGATACCATTGTCCTTCGAAACTGCGGTCACCATGATGAAGCGTTATCGAATCCATGATCCTTCAGTTCAATCATCCACTGCAGAAAAGTCCCTCATTCAAAAAACTTCATATCGTGGTTCTACTTCCCGCAATAATGCGGTATAGGGGTCGCGTCACGAAACGGAAAAAATCGTACGTTAAGAAAATAAACGTTACAGAACTGGTTACCCTTTCACGAGAAATTGAGATTGGACGGCACTCAACCAGCCCTCTTGAACGTCCAGTATTCATAATAAGGGTCGCTGGCATTCAACGCCGACCGAAGACTTTAACTAGACTACTGTGTTTCAGTTCACCAGACGATGACACCCAGAACCCATCGACATGCACATAATACATAGAGAATATCCATTTATTCATGAGCATAAAATTTTCATTATGATTTATTGACTATGCCTACCAGAACTTAAATTAGTCGCAGACCTGTCAATAGCCACTGTACATCTCCCCATTATCCAGGCTTCGCATTCACCACCTAACGAAATTACCATACTTAACCTTTGTATACGTCCCATAAGTAAACGTTATCGGACATGAATATCTATCGACATATATATATTTATATTTCACAATTGGCATCTATTGAGTGGTATAATTATTCCGATTACAATTTGTTGTTTGGTGGTGTTCATGGATATGTCCATTACAAGTGATCGTATGCGTTATGAATTGGCTTCGAATGTATTATCGTCTGATGAGGTCGGAGAAATACTGGGTTGCACGAGGCAACACGTAAGTTTACTAACTAGAGAAGGACACCTATATCCGCTCAAGAAAATGAGTAAAGGAGTATTATACCTTCGTTCTGACATCGATGACTATCTCATGAAATCTGCTCATGACAATTCATCCTCAAGCAATCGTATCAGCGACATGGAAAACGTCCAGACTCACAAGTTGATAGACGACTGGGAGCGGACTGGTCGTCTCGAACAGGTACAGGCTGCCTTCCTATATAACAGGACACTGGATGCGGCCATGGACGGGTTTTTCGAACTACAACCATACTTTCATGGCCCTTTGCGTACGGTCAGCAGTCCAACCTTTGTGTTGCGATTTACCGATGGGCAGGAGTTCTGGTCCACAGGCGCCAACTGCGGATACGCAGGCACCGGTCCACATTTAGCTGTTAGCTTTTTGGAAAGGTGCGGTTTCAGCCAAAATGACTTGGAACCGGTCTTGAGCAACCAGGTCGTGAAGCTGTTCCGCGACGAGAACGGTACCGTTGATGTGTACGCACATGATGGCGTCGGATCACCCAAGTCCACAGATGTGCGTTATACACCAAACACATTGCTGTACGCCAAGGATGGGCAACTCGTACTACTTGAGACCATGCTTTATTCGTCCACCAGTGACCAGAGCGTGGAGACTTTGGAGACGTACCGCAAATTCTTGCCACGTCCCACCGAAGTCATTGTCATGACAAAGGAAACAGCTGAGGAGTCGGGGTATGTTCATAAGTCACAAATTAACGAACTTGGGCACAAAACCGTGTTCAACGTGGTCGTCAAAGACGCTTCAGGACGGGAACTCTGGCTCTCTCCAGCAATTGATATCAAGTCTGGGCGCGACATCCTCAAACAAGGCACAGTCCGCGAGATATTGAACGCTTGTGGCTGCAACACGGATGTGGAGGACAGTTCCCTTAAAGGATGGATGTTGAGCCTGCTGCAGAGCGTTGCGCCTCCAAAGAAAGGCCTCTTCGTCTACAAGGCCAACTGATAGCGATGGGAGGTGGGGCGTTTGGCAATCCAGTTGCATCGTACAGTGACTGTCGAAGTATCCACGGAAATTGAACAGCTCACGGCAGGGACGGAAGAGTTCCAAAGGCAGTCGAGGATAGCAAGCACTCAAAAAGCGTACAAGTCCGACTGGGAAGCATTCACTACCTGGTGTGACCGGCTAGGATACAGCGCACTGCCGGCAGCGCCCCAGGCAGTCTCCAACTACTTAACGCATTTGTCCCAGCAAGGCAGACGGGTAAGCACAATCGCCAGGCACATGGCCTCCATCAGCTTCGCGCACAGAGCGAAGGGGCTGCCCTCTCCCATTGAGTCTGAGTATGTTCGGTCCACTTGGAAGGGCATTCGGCACCAACAGGGCGTTGCGGCGAAACAGAAAGCTCCCATTTTAACAGAGCACCTACGCCGTATGGTTCAGGTGGCACCGGACAACCTGCGCGGTCTCCGGGACCGAGCCCTCCTTCTCGTTGGCTTTGCGGGTGCTTTCAGGCGCTCGGAACTCGTCGCTTTGGACGTAGAAGACCTGGAGATGACACAAGAAGGGATCACGATCACCATCCGCCGCAGCAAAACAGACCAGGAAGGCTACGGGCGGAAAGTCGGAATCCCTTATGGGTCACGTCCTGAAACATGCCCCGTGCGAACCTTGCAAGAATGGCTGAAGCAAGCAGACATCGCCAGTGGCGCGGTGTTTCGACGGGTAGACAAGGCGGGTAGAGTTGGGGTAGTTGTGATCAAAAAAGAGGGAAAAGACGAACATCTGTCCGACCGAACTGTCGCTCGCATCGTAAAGCACTACGCCGAGGCTATTGGCCTACCAAGCGAGTCGTACGCTGGCCACAGTCTGCGATCAGGACTCGCCACGTCTGCCGCCAAAGCCGGCGCTTCCATGCATTCCATCATGAATCAGACGGGGCACAAGGGGGAGGCGATGGTGCGCCGCTACATTCGGTATGCCTCGCTCTACCATGACAACGCTGCGACGTACGTGGGGCTTTAGCCGACTGCTGTTCAACGACACTCCCTCTTAGCAGGCAGAACGAAGGAATGTACGGAGGCTCAGATGAGACCCTGGGAGACATGAGAGGGTAAGCCGCAAAGGTGCACGTGGACGAGGGTGTAAGATCTTTTGTGTAAACTCCCAGTCCCTATAGGGGAGTACAAGATTGGGAGGATATGAAGATGACGAAGGTATCCAAGGAATTTCTGCAGCAGTTTATTCAAGAAAACAATCTCAAGTCAGCGGAGGATGTGCAATCCGCCCTGCGTGACCTGTTCGCAAGTACGATGCAGGGAATGTTGGAGGCCGAACTCGAGACCGAACTGGGCTATGGGAAACACGACGTGAAGAATAAAGCGACGGAAAACAGCCGTAATGGGCATAGTCGTAAGACGCTGATGTCCGAATATGGCGAGGTGGAACTCGCCATCCCCAGAGACCGTCAGGGTGAGTTTGAACCTGAAATCGTCAAGAAGCACCAAACGAAAACGACCGGCGTCGAAGAGCAAGTCATTGCCTTGTATGCACGGGGTGTAAGCACACGGGACATCCAGTCGCATCTGCAGCACCTGTACGGCGTGGAGGTTTCCCCAACGCTCATTTCCAACATCACAGACAAGTTGTTGCCCCTCATCAAAGAATGGCAGCATCGACCGTTGCAAACGGTATACGCCGCCGTGTTTCTGGATGCGATCCACTACAAGGTGAAACAGGAAGGTCGGGTGGTCAACAAGGCGTCATACATGGTGATAGGCATCGATTTAGAAGGCTGTAAAGATGTGCTGGGCATGTGGGTCGGAGAAAACGAATCCTCGAAGTTTTGGCTCACTGTGCTGAACGAACTTAAGGGCCGTGGCGTAGAGGACATTCTTATCGTCTCTGTGGATAACTTGACTGGCTTCAGTGAAGCCATCGCCGCTTGCTACCCGAAAACGGACATTCAAAAGTGCGTGGTGCACCAGATTCGCAATTCGCTCAAATACGTGTCGTACAAGGATTACAAGGCAGTCACCGCTGCACTCAAGCCGGTTTACAAAGCCAGCACCGAGGAAGCAGCAAGGGCCGAACTGGACCGCTTTGAAGAGGCCTGGGGCGCAAAGTACCCAATGGTCATTCGCTCTTGGCGCAACAACTGGGACGAGCTCTCTACCTTCTTCTGCTACCCCACAGAGATGCGCAAACTGATTTACACCACGAACATGATTGAGAGCTACCATAGGCAACTACGAAAGGTCACCAAGGGCAAGAGCATTTTCCCAACGGACGAGTCTCTCCTCAAGATGCTATACCTGGCTACGATGGAAGTCACAAAAAAATGGACGATGCGAATTCAGAACTGGGGCCCCATCCTCAGCCAACTCTCCATCTATTTCGGAGAACGGATTGACCCCTACATCCGCTGAAGGATTCCAAACCGGGGTTTACACAAAACTCTTGACAGACCCACGTGGACATCCAACGTGCGACTATATTCTAGCAATCAGGCCGTAGACCATGTTTGCGCACAGCAAGGGACCCCGTCCTGTTTCAGCTCATGACCCGAATGGAGCTAAAGTATCACATTCCACTCTCGCATGACCCATGCTTGGGAACAGGAACACCGTTTGTCATTGCGATCTACCGCAAAATTTAGATCAGTCGAACCACTCTATAGAAACTCAACGTCGACGAATGCTTATCGAAGAAGCCGAGCCTACAAATGAGGCTCGGCTTCTTGCCTAAGGGATTTACTGTACGGGAAGATTAGCTGCGTGCCCCAAATGAGACAAGGCAGGATTCGTATTGTTAATACCAAAATCCAGTACTTGATGCGTAGTCGGGTCCACGACAAAACTCAGCGTAGTACCTGTGGGCGCTTTCGCGTTGGGTGGAAGAAATGCGTTTTTGTCAACGAAATGTCCTTTCATTACCACCAAGTACACGGACTGATTAGACTTAACTGTTGCATTGAATGCCAAAGAATTAGCCGCTTGTCTTGTGGTTAACACCACTTGTGCACCGGCTGGGATGCTGTCGCCATTTTGACTAGCTAATTTTCGGGCTAAGGAAGATACAAAACTAGGTACCGAGCTAGGTAGTGCCCCAGTCGTTACATGGGCCGTTTTTGGGGTAGAATTGTGCACCGTGTTAGCCCACACTAATCCACTACCTAGGGCAAGTGCGCACACTCCAGAGGCGACGATTAGGAGACCTTTTTTCATTACAGTTCACGCCCTTTCATCAATTTTGCCAATCGTGGAGTTTCGCGTTTGTCGTAGTCCACGCAGCTTCTGCAGGTGTGTATATTAGAAGCCCTGTGCCACTTCCCCATGCACTACTCCAAGTTCCGCTCGTATTTTCGTATTCCATACCCGAAGAATACGCTCCACTCAGAGTGCTGGAAGAACTTGTTGACTCCACACCTGTCGCCATATAGTTACTATACGGTGGCTGGCCAGTTGCTACTGTGTGAGTTCCGTCAGAGTCTGTCTGCGTGGACCAGTCAAAGTCTACATCCCATGTATCGTTCCCGATGTAATAAACCTCTACTGGTTCCCAATTGCCAACAGTGGGTGTAGTACTTGTCACTCGATGATCACTGTAGCCTGTTGTCGGGTTATTTTGTGCCCAGTAATACGTTAGAACATTTGCACCGTGGTACCCATAGGTGTAACCACCTTCCACCCAATCCGATCCGGTCGACGAGTAGTTTGTTCCTTCCCACACTGTTTGGTTAATGTGCCCACCACTCGCGTAGTCTGCAGCACTTCCTGAAGAGATATATAGATCTGCGTAGGCACCCTCATTTGTGGTGGCATTATTCCACTGGGCAACACCATAATAGTGCCCGTTTGGTGATGGCCCTGTCGCCGCATATGCCAATGCTGGTAGCGACATCATCGCGAGAGCGAAAGTGATTCCAGCGACAATTTTTTTCACCATTATCTCCTCCTTATAGACGTTTAGATGGCTTAAAACGTGACAGTCCCTCCTCTCTTTTAGTCAAGGGAAACACAAAAAACCTGACTCTCAACATGCCAGGGTGCGTTAGTGGATTCATGGTGTGGGCTCAACCACCCAAGCCGCCAAGATAGCACAGGCCTACTAAGTCAACTAGACCGTTGTGCTTCCCTCTGTTGAGCCTTTACCCAATGAATCTGTTATCTGTTTAATTATAATTTTAGCAATCATTACATCAAATGTAAACCATAAATGCCCATAAATTATTCGTTTTGTCGATTCATAATTCCAAATAAATTAATTATATAATAAACATTATAATTAATGTAATAATATGTCAAAATATACTTCATGTCAACACAAGTTATTTATTGGCATAAGGAAGACATCGTTAATTTAGCGATGTTCTACTTTGTTGTTGGGCGGGTGATGCAAAACAACTTGGTTGTTTCGTAGGAGTCCCTGTTATCTCATTCATTGCATTTACACATTTCGCGTACTTGGAGCGCCTTGATATCGACGAAGAGCAACGCGGAAACGGCATCGGCACCGCAGCAATAGCGTCCCTGTCAAGCGAGTACGGTTCCATCGTCGCGGCTCCCGACAACGAGAACTGCAAGCGACTGTTCGAGCGTATCGGTACAGACGTTTCCAACGAGTATTGGATGGTCGACCAAGGGTTCGGCGTTTATGAAGTGTGACGGACACCCGGACCAAGTGAATAGGTTCCTGAGCCAATTAACTTCACCGCTCTGCATCTGGTCCGCGCTCGACACACAGACCCAGCCAAGACTACAAGCCAGACCATCACTGCGATGCACCGGTCACACATCGCCCAGGTCAAATCCGCTGGACGCAGCGCTCTCCGAAATCGCTTGCACCATAGTCAGCGAGGTATCCTTCGCCAAAGCGTACGCCTCATGGTAGGTCTTGAGGGCATCCTCACGCCGCCCCAACGCCACCAGAGCTTTCGCAACGGTATGCAGGGCCTTACACTCGCCCTCGGCATCCCGCACTATGTTACGAAATAGATCCCGTGCGCGCATCCCACCGTCGACACATTGCTCCCAGTTCTGCGCACGCTCGTATTCTTCGGCCATGGCGAGCGTTAGATATGCCAATTGTCGGTCCATATAGGCCACTCGTGGCGACAAGAGAGCATTGGCTTGCTGCAAACTTTCGAGGGCTTTGTCCGAAGCACCAATGTCTCGGTAACAATAGCCAAGCTCCAGTTCAACCATGGCTCGGGTTTCCAAGCGACTACGCCGATCCACAAATGCAAGCACGGATTTTGCCTCACGCAGAAATGCCAGAGCTTCTTCGATCTTCTCGGACCCAGTCGATGTTGCGGCCAAACGAGTCGCATAACCAAGCCAATAGAGGACTTCCACCGCAAGGCCTGGTCCTAATTCGCCCAGACGTTCGAACCAGGGTTTTAATATTCGCACGGCTGCCTCGTGATTTTCCTCATGAACATACGTGATCGCGAGGCTGACTTCCAACGCCGCGAGGTTGTGGAGGTCGGAAAAGTAAGGCATATTGCGTGCCTCATCAATCAGACGACGTGCTTCGCCGAACTGTTCATGGAGGCATTGCTGATCTATCTCGATGGAGATATCCAGTACATCGTACGCGCCAGAGCCGAGTGCAGAGGTGTCCCCAATCAAGCGACTGATCGTTACGCCAAAGACCTTTGCAATGTCCGCCAAAATTGAGAGGCTGGGCTGTTTCTCGTTGCTCTCCAAGTGGCTGATGTGTCCCTGGGACACCCCAACCAACTTGGCGAGTTCAGTTTGGCTCATACCCATTTTCTTTCGGTGAGACTTGATTTGTTCCCCTATCGTGCCCACGTGACGCCTCCCTGAACGAGTCCACAAGTGACCACATCATAGCATCTCATTGGCCTCTTCTGGCACCTTGATTCTAACTTTTTTTAACTACAGTATTGTCAACTTTTGTCGAATCAGATTATACTTATGCCTTGTAGACATAATACATACACAAAAACTACACGAGCGGGTAAAGGGTATACGTTACCGGGGTGAGGATTGTGCTAATCCAACAGAGAGAAATGCAGCAGAAATTCATGAAGGAGGATAATTCCACACAGCCTCAACACTCACTCTCAAATATTGGCGTAATTTTGGCGGACTATGTGCCTGAAAATGATGTATGTTGGGAACATAAGGGGCCATTGGAAATGGTTCAGCCAAATGAGGGGGAGAGGCCAATGTCAACGGTGATGCGCATGGATCACGAAGGGCAAGGCCCAGCGACGTACACCTACACGATTATGCACATGGACCACGAGGAGGAAGTGCAGACCGCCGCGACACCGGACGAATTAATCGAAGTTCTGGCGAAGTTTGCACAAACCATGGGATTCCAGTGGAATGAGCTACCGATTGCCATCTACGCTCGAGAGGAAGGGGCGGCGTGGCAGGCTGTCTACGGAGCCGACGACAAGGTATCCGTTCTGTTCCCGTTGCCCCTCGTGACTCCCGAAGGGCAAATGACTGAGACTGACTTTCTAAAACTCGGTAAGAAAGTCATGAAGAGCTACGTGTGGTTACGAGCCAGTGTCAATCATCTTACCCACATACAAAGCGAGAAGCCCATCCAGAAACTGCTGCGGGAGCAACAGCAGCAAATGGCGGAAATCGAGCAGATCGTAAAAAATACGGAATGGGAACGTATTTTCGAACTGAAGTATATTTTGAGACTCAAACATCACCTCTGCGCGAAGGAAGCGAATTACGCAAGCAGAACTCTTGATCGAAAGGTCAAGGAAATGACGATCCACATCGGCAGAGTCCTGCATGCCACACTCACTGCGCGCAGGTTGAAGGAACTGATAGAGCTGAGTTCCGACTAAACTGGAACCGTAGCGTCGGGTGTCTCTTCCGGCCGTTCATTGGAGATCAGATTCGTGACCACAGACAACACTTCTTCCGGTGCCATGGCGTGTTCATTCGCAAAGGACAATATCGAATAGAACGCGCCCATGGCACTTTCTACTATCTCTACCGGCATCACCGAGAACTCCTCGGCAAACTGAAGGACGGTGTCCAGTACCTCTCGCGACATCATCATCGTAACTGGCTCGACCAATTCATACTGGTCTGCGCGCTTCGCAATGGGATACTCCTTTTCGTCTTCAGAGACGATCCGTTCACCCTTTACATAGACCGTAAACGTCTGGTGGGCGGTCAGGTATTCGATTGGCAGATGAACGTGAAAGTGCTCCAGCAGCTGCACCAACGTTCTCGATGCGTGGCCGACATAGTCCGCACGAAACGTGCTGAAATGATAGACCGTCTGCGGCGTCACAACTTCGACTGTGGTCGCGTCGTTCAATGTCTTGATGTCAATCGACTCTGCCGGCTCATCAATCGTCAGGGCGTACGCCAGTTCCTCGTCATTTGTGCGGTGCTCGCTAAACACATGCCTCACCCGGTCCACGTACTCGATTCTCACCATTTTGCTTGTCCCCTTCCTTGGATTGCTTTCTCCAAATCATACAGCAGCCAAACCTAAAATTGCGGCGTTCCCGAAAGAATGGCGCTATTTTGGCGGAGTTAGAGCGCGAAAACCTGCTATGGTGGAGTCAACAGGTTTCATTGCAACAAGCCTACTTATTAGAGGAAGGAGGAAGCCTATGTGAGTGCCGGTACAAATGCAACCACCGCTACGTTGCCGAATGTTAGTCAAACGATGTCCAAGTTGGGGTTTCGACCTGTTAACCCATTCGGGCTACTCAATCACATCACAGCCTCGTTCGGTACGCTGATTCAGGTCGTTTTTGCCTGGATATACTTTCTCTCCGAAATTGCTGTGTTGGTCGGCGTCATCGTATTTCTCGTCGGTTCCATCGGGCACCACAGCCGGATCAAACGGACGGGCGGTCACATCATCTTGTATTCAATACTGGGATTCATTGCAGCCACGATTCTGCCTGGCGTCATCGTCGCCATCAACAACAACCTGCACGCATAGGGAGTGAAAACATGTCCATCAAGTATGCAGTGAAAAGTGTTACCGGAATTGCATCCGCAGCAGGAGCGCTTACCTTGGCTGCACTCGCTTCACCCGTTTTTGCCGCGACCAGCGGGGCTATCACCAATCCCTTGTCCGGGAACTCAAGCAGTGTCGGTAGCTTCGTGAACGGTGTGATGTCGTGGGCTCTCGCTGCGATTGCATCGATTGCAGGCGCGTGGTTTCTGTTTCACCTCTACAAAGCCATTCTCGGCTTCATGGCAGGAGCCAACCACGCAGCCAAGCGGGATGAGGCGAAGTCCCATCTGATTCACGTGGCCATCTCAGGTGTCATGTTGGGCGCCGCGGGCGTGATCGCAGGGGCCTTGTTCAACCTCGGCGGAACATTTCACTAAGGAGTGGGTCCTCATGCTAGAAGTGTTCTCGCCCATCCCCATGACGGAAGGCGAAAGTTTAGCCTGGGGAATCAGCACAAAGCACGTACTGCACGGGGTGATCGGGGTGGGCATATCCACCCCGTTCATGGCCATCGCACTCCCCGTTTTTCCGCACTTTGGGCTGCCGAGACTGGGTGTGTTCGTGATTGGCGCCGTGTTTGCGGTCGTCTTCGCAATGGTCCCCGTGAAAGGCCGACCTTTAGCGGACTGGCTTTGGCTCAGTTATCGCTTCTCCAGGAGACCGAAGGTCATCCTGTATGACAGGACGTATAGAGTCCGCGTTCATCGCAAGGGGGGAGTCGCGTGAAGATCATAGTGATCGCGGTGATTATGGTCATGTTTCTGGCTGTACTCATCACCCGCGATGTACGAAAGCAGAGAGGTTCGTCTGGCAAAAAGAAGGTCTCAGGGTCTTTGCAAGAATTCCTGCCCATTGAACGCTTTGCAGAAGATGGGTCGGTTGTCGTCAATAAGAGATTCAGACGTCTCATTCACGTCGGGGATGTCAACTTGTACTCCATGTCGGTGGAAGAAATTCAAGCAACGCGAGACCGATTCAAGGAAATGCTGCAACGCCTGGACAATCCGTTTCAGATTTCGGTTCAGGCACGTCGAGCCAACTATACGGACTTTGTGAAGTACACAGAGTCCGCGGTCGACGACACGATGAACGCCTACAAGAATCCGGTGTTCAACGAGTATGCGAAGGGACTCAAGCAGTACATCAAAGAAGAGGCACTCAAGCCACGCACGGCCAGGGAAAACATCATTGTCGTGGGTGTCGTTCCAAGGATGGGTGCGGAATCGCCAGAGGCGCAGCTGGAGCGTCTGGACCGCGAACACGCCTATGTCGAGGCGGGGCTGTCCAATATGGGCGTCCCGTTCCAGACCCTGGAACCGGTGGAGGTGATCGAAGCCGCTCAGAACTTCTGGAACCGCGAGCGAGCCGTAACACAGCGTTACCGCGACGCACTCGTTCGTAGGTCGCACGCGCCGAAGGTAAGCGGGAGCAGCATGATTGGGAGTGAGGTGAAACCTAATGTCGGCGAAGCGTAAGGCTACAAAAAAGGTCTATCTCGATGATCCAAGTGTCCTTGGCGAGCATGCACCGACCATTCATGACCTCATGACCGTGGCAGATGGCATCGAGGTTCGAGACACAGAAATCTTTGTCTCTCCAAGTGGATACACCAAGACGTACTACGTGACGGGACTCCCATCCACAGTCCATTTCGCGTATCTCAACCGCTTTTTTCACATCGGTGCAGACGTTCACATTGGCATCCACGTCGACCCAGGGGACAACGCTCTCGCAATGTCCAAGCGAACGAAGATGATGACCAAGATCGAGGCCGAGATTCTTGGTGAGCAAAAGGCGGGCACCAACAAGCAGATCGCGTTCCTGCAGCAACAGTACCAGCTGCTCGAAAGAGAGCGCGAAGAGCTTCGTCTGGGGATTGAACGTCTCTTCTACGTGACGCTCATTTTTACGGTGTCGTCCCCGGACCGTGACGAATTTGTCGCCGCCTGTGAGCGAATCGAGAGAGAAGGCTTTGAGGGCTTCCTCATTCGGGAGGCGTATAAGGAACACGACTTGGGTCTGCGAGCCGTTGCGCCAATCGGGGAGAACGTGCTGCGCCATCCGATTGAAATGACAGCCACTGCCCTCGCCAATGCCTTCCCGTTCACGAACTCGCATTTCAGTCATGAGTACGGTGTTCCAATCGGGATCGACTGGTCGTCCGGTCACTTGAACCGATACGACGCCTGGCATGAGAATCTGGCCAACCACAACATGATCGTCATTGGCACGTCTGGTGGCGGCAAAAGCTTTCTGCTCAAGGGCCTCGTGTCTCGCTCCGCAGCCTTCGGCATCCGACACGTGATCGTAGACTACGATGGCGAATACGGTGCCCTGGTCAATGCGCTCGGCGGTGTGACGATCCGAATCGACGAGCGCTCGCCGCACAAGTTCAACCCGTTCGAACTGTCTGAGGAAGAAGAGAAGCTGCCAGATGGGACCATTCGCAGGTTTGTCGACATCAAGGAAAAGATCAGTGAGATGGAACGACTGATCAGCAGCATGGCGCACTTACACAGCGACACGGACCACCTGGACGCCTACACCACCGCCAGCATCAACAACCTGCTGCAGAAGATGTATGAAGAGGACTTTCAGTTCACACCCGATCCGGAATCTCTCTACGAACGAAAGGACAGTTGGGAACGTGATGCCAAAGGGGATCGCCTGATCATCCGCCAGAAGCGGTCTCAACCCCGATTCTCGGACTTTTACACGAAACTTCAACGGGCAGCGGACGAAGATAACCGCCTGGAAGAACTGCTCATGCGCCTGCGTCGGTTCCGTGAAGACGGTACCGAGGGCATGTTCGACTGCTATTCCAACGTCGAACTTCAGGACACGCCGATCATCCACTTTGACTTGTCGAGTCTCAGTGAAAAGTCTCTGGCACGGAAGCTTGGCATGCAAGTGGTGTTGGAATGGGTGATTGAGCGCTTCGTAAAGAAGAACGTGAACATGCGCAAGCGCGTCATCATCGACGAGGCACAGAAGATGCTCGAGTCCGAAGACCACGCGCACTTCCTTGAGGACGTCTTTCGTCGTATCCGGAAACGGTCCGGGTCAGCCGTGGCCGCGAGTCAGGACTTCTTAAAGTTCGCCGAAAACGAACACGGCCGCGCCATTGTGCAGAACAGTGCCACCAAGGTCCTCCTCAAGCAGGCCAAGAGCGACAAGGATGCCGTCATGGAAGTGTTTGGCCTCGAAGACCAGGAGTTTGACGACCTGGTTGGGTTCCGCAAAGGCAAGGGGCGCTGGATCGTCGGCGAGGAAGTGTTCTACAACCAACTCAACGCATTCGATGAAGAGGCAGAGCTGTTCTCGACAACCTTTGCGCAGTCTGAACATCAGCTTGCGATGCAAAGGAGGGAGCTCGCTTGAGTTGGTTTGGAAGCATCATTGCAGGCATCCTGAACGTGCTGGCTACGGGCATCAGTGCGTTGGTAACCAAAGCAGTATCCGTCAAGGGTCTGACGCACTCGGTCATGGGGAACATCATCCTCGGTAGTGGATTCTTCCCGCATGGCAACCCGCCTCCGTGGGGTTCAGGAAATTTCTCGAATCTCATGGACCCGAAGGCAGTCGCATCACTCAAACTGTTTTCCCTCTCCTTTTGGGCGTTTGGCTGGGCGTTCCTGCTAGGCTCCATCTATCTTCTTGCCATCCAGGTGGCAGGGGCGGCTGAGAGTTCCATTCAGCGGGAACGGTTGAAGAAGGGAGTCCTCAGTCTCATCATCTCGGCCATCCTGATTTGGCAGGGCTCCCACCTCGCGGTGTTGGTGACGCAGATGTTCTACTACCTCAGCGACTACTTCCTGAGTCTGCCACACTCCCTATCGAATTTCTCTGCGTCGACCCCTTCGCATACAGGGGGTCAGCAACTGCTCGGGTCAGCCGTGAACCTCTTGCAGGCGGTTCTATCCATCGTCGTGTGGATTGTGTACCAGTTCCGGGCGTTGTTCCTCTATGTATGGATGCTGTTTTTCCCGCTCGCGATGGCGTTCTATGCGAACGACAAGACACGTGGCATCGCGAAGATGTGGTGGACCGAGTGGATCTACCAGATGGCCATTCCATTCGGCCAGGCGGTCGTATTTGGTGTAGCCAGCGCCGTGGCCAGTCCAACCGGTGGCGGTGCATTGACAGCCGCCGATGTGTTCGTCTCCTTCGCAGGGACGATTGGACTCCTGGCGTCTGCCACGTATATGCGGAAACTCATTGACATGGTCGCGCAGGGATTTGGTGCCTCGATGATTGGAGCCAACCACGGTATGGCGTGGGGCAGCATGGCGATGGCTGCCGGAGCTGGGATGACCGGAGACCTGCTCGGCAAGGCCAGTCTCCGTACCGGACGCGCTGCTGCGGGGAAAGCGTTCCGCAAGGTAGACAATACAAAGTGGGCAAAGAACTTGGCTAAAACGAAAATCGGTGACAAGAGTGAGGTACACGCAGGAGCCGTACAAGCCGGTGCCTCGATGGACGACATCATGATGCATCAGAAGTACGGTGCAGAGGGTGACCCGATTCGCAATGGCGGTGTGGGTCTTGAGGCCGCCAGTGGGGGTGCACGGGGGTTCGGTACTGGGTCGGGTGGAGCCAGGGGTGGCGCACGTGGCAAGAGCCTGCCACTCACACGCACGCACACGGCTGGAGAAATCGGAAGAACAGTACAAGCCACGAAACACGCCTTTGCACACAGCAATCTTGGAACATGGGCAACGACTGGGTGGAAGGGACTCCAGAACGAAGGGGGCATCCGAGGCAAGGCCGGTGACTTATCTGCAAAGGGCAAGAACAAGATCGCAAGGTCCATCGGGTCATCCTTGGGCAACAAACGCTTCATTGGCCGACCGGTTTCCGCCATGACCGACGCGGTTGCAAACAAAGCTCAACGCCACCTGGCCAACCGAGAGCTTCGGCAAGAACGATTGGAAACCGCGCGTGACCACATTAAAGAGGTCATGCAAAACAATGCCATAGCCGCACGGGTACCCGGCATCAGCCATCTGTATGACGCACAGAACAACACATTTCAGGGACTGTCGTCTCCCGCGGAGCAGAAGCACTCTGCGGCCAGAAACGAGTTTGTGAATCAACTCCGTGAATCCGGCGTGTCACCGAGGGACGCACAGAACCTCTCGGAGACAGCACAGCAACAGTGGGATGTTGGCCAACATCTGCCGAATCTCGGCAGCTACACGCCAGCCGCTCAGGAAGCGTATCGAAAGGCGTATGCAACCTATCAGCCGGCACAGTTAGACCGCAAAGCAAAAGAGGCCGTAGTCGCCGGCAGGGTAGCAGTCACGCCACCGAAAGACCCGCTGAAGACGAAAACGGCAGGTACCAACGCGTTCTTGTACGACGCAAGGAAAGCCATTGTAAACGGGCATTAGATTCGGTCCTGAAAGCCTCCAATGCACAACGTTTGATTTGCTACACTTAAAAGACATTGAAGGGAGTGTCTGCGATGTTTGCCGAGCGACTCATTCAATTCCATAATGCGCTGCACTGGTGGGGGCCGGCCATCGCGGCACTCTACGTCTTTCTTGTGCCATGGGTCATTGTGGCGCCTGGCCTACACCCAGAGGACGATGCTGAAATGCTCCGGATAGCCCGTATAACCGGTATGTGGGCACTCTGGATCTTCTACGCATGGTGGTTTGCACTACCATACTGGGGAACCGAGATCCTCCTGTGGATCGTGCTCGGCATTCCCGCCCTACTGATATATGGGTTTCTTCTGGTCGTGTGGTTTGTTGAGGGGATGGAGGCACGTTCACTCACTCAGGCCAAGGCGGAAGGCAGGTATTACTACGATCAAAGGGAAGTGGACGAGAGGTTCGAAGCTGAACTGAGAGCCGCTCGGGAGCGAGAAGCACTATTTCTGGGCCAGAATATTCGTAAGGACAAGTTTCACGTAGTGGATGGCGGAAAAAACGAGGATTCCTAAACCGTGTCCTAAAAATTCGACCACGGTACAATCGACTACGTGAACTGGAATAAGGACAAGTTTCAGGTGGTGGATGGCGGAAAAAACGAGGATTGATATACCGTGTCCTAAAAATTCGACCACGGTGCAATCGACTACGTGAACTGGAATATGAAACCAAGCGTAAAGGGAAATAGCGTGTGATGTAGAAGTTACCATTGAAAAATGTGACATCACAGTGGAAGAGGGTAGGTTTGGTGAGCGCAATTCTTTGTCCATCATGCGGCAGCGACAACTGCCAAAGCTTTTCCATCTTAAACGCCCACGGCACCTCAGTCGTAAATACCTCGACGAGAACGGCTGGCGTTGGTGTCGGTCGCGGTGGCCTTGGCGTAGGAACAGCCAAGAGCAGAACCACCGGCACTCAACAGACAGCGGTGGGAGCTATGACCGCGGCACCCGCAAAGAAACGCTTGCGGTGGCAGGTGATATTAAGCATTGTCTTGGTACTCTTTGGTTTGTCCAAAATCACGCACGGTATCGGCATTGTCATGCTCATCGTCGGGTTGGCACTTGCATACTGGGGCTACACCAGACTGCGGTATAACCAGAACGTGTGGCCTCAATTGTATAGCGATTGGCAGCTCAAATTTTTGTGCAACAAATGCGGTACGGTCTTTGTGAATCAACCAAGCTACACTTCCCCGGCCGATGAGGAAGTCGCATCAACGGTCGAGTAAACCTTTCTTTTAAGGGGAAACGGCCTCCGAGTCGGGGGTCGTTTTTCATCTCCGAGGACGACGTACACCTGCTGGCTCAAATCACAACCGGAACCGCCAACATCACGTCGCGTAATTTGGTACCCTCATCTTGAGAGGTGAACACACATGACCGTCCAGCACGCCTTCCACTTACTCCTACACGTGTTGCAGCGTTTGAACCACATCATCAATACGCCTATCGCACGATTTTTCCTACTCGTGCACCATGCCATAAGGTGGTGGGAGGTAGGCGCGTGGACGATTGGTATTGTCCCTGTCGTATATGTCATGACGGAGTTCATCGCCCCGATGCTGTTCAAAGAGTTCGCCTGGTTCGATAAGAACAGCATACGCAAACATTTCGTGGCGAGAGCGCGTGTGTGGAGTCGTTCCGCCTTCTGGACCGGATACGTGGTGTGGATACCGCTGCCATGGGTGCTCGTGGAGGAAGTTATCCTCCTTCTCGTGGTATGGCGCTTCTGGTACAAGTGGAAGAAGTGGAGAAAGGACAGAGCTGCCAAAGCCGAGAAAGAAGCGCACAAGTTCGACGAAAAACCCGTGCTCATCCCGGGCGGTGGGAACAACTTCAACTAAGGTTCACAATGGCCTCGGTCGATTGCGCCGGGGCTGTGCTGTTTCCAAGCCTCAATGCCGTTGAACCGGATTGAGCGTCTGCCCACTGCAAAGCATGATAGAATAGTAGGCGTACATCTCAGTGTGTACCCTGGAGTATTCGTTTGTTGGACAACCCCTTCCACTTGGCTCTGTGGCCTCGGAGCTTTCGTTCGGGACATTTCACGATGTTCTGAATGCAAGGTGGAAGGAGGTTGTCCATATGAGGAAGATACGTTTTCGTCTGATCTGGCGGTGGTTGTTCCACGATTTCGAAGTGGAGATCGAGTCCGAAACGACGAACAGCCAATCCCCTCAAAGTCCTGGCCCGGACAAGGATTGACTGCTCTGCCTCAGTAAAAGGCCCGAACGAAGCTCTAGCAGGCCCTGCAAAAGCCCTAGTACATTCGTGCTGGGGCTTTTGCACTTAGTTTAGTATGCGCTCATGAAGCACTTTAATTCACTTCTCAATAATAAATTTTAGGTTTTATTACTGAGAAACTTAGTGCCTTACTCAACAACATAGTACCACGTGGTTTTAACGTAGTACAACAACCGCTCCATTTGCGCCCCGCCTACATGCCTCCCGTTTGCACACGTGCTTTGACTCGTTCGCCCCCTCCAATCACATTGGCGTAAAGATGGCGGATTCCCGCGTTGAATCTGTGCTAGTGTGATTTCGAGGAGGCGAGTCTCTTGAAATTGACCGCAAATGAGATGGGATTACAGCAACTGCAGCCGATGTTCGAGGCCATCAGTTATGTGGCAGAGTACGTAGAACCAGACGCGATGAACCACGTGCAACGGGTATCAGATTACGCTCGGTTCGTCGCTGAGTACGTGCTGGAATGGGATAGCGAGGAGACTACACGACTCGCCTTGGCAGCCCTGCTTCATGATGTCGGGAAGACAACCATTCCGCGTGAGCTGTTGCTCCGTCCAGGGGCTCTCACAGCGGACGAGAGAGTCTACATTCGCCAACATGCTCATCACGGGTTCAACATCATCGAAAACGTCGAGCGAACCCTTGTGACAAACCAGATTGCTTTTGACGAAACCCTGTTCTCGTACGCCAAGCAGGTGGCCTTGTATCACCACGAGAACTTCGATGGTTCTGGCTATCCTGAAGGAAAGGCCGGGAATGACATCCCCATGGTCGCACGTGTCGTGAAAATGGTCGACGTGATCGACGCACTGATGAGCGTTCGCCCCTACAAAACGGCCTGGCCGTGGAAGAGCACCCGAGATGAATTGAGACGCCTTGCTGGCAGTCAATTCGACCCACATCTGGTGGATGGGCTATTGCACGAAGAGGAAGAGTTCATTCAACTGCTTGCATCCACACATCACAAGGTGTCCGAATCCCTCGTGTTAGGCGCTGCGCGATGAAGTTCCCAAACCCGTTTCGCATCCCAAGGAATCCACGAGACCTGCTCGTGTGGGTGATTAAACAGATGTTCCTTTACCTTGGATGTGGAGGGTCATTGGGCTACTTGGCACTGTTAATCGGCGCACTGTCCCTGTTCGGATTTCTCATTGGCGACTACAAGAGTTCAGGGAACGGCTCTGTGAATGGGACAAACGTCACATTGGACAGTGCCACGATTGCGAAAAATACCGAGCTCAAACTGACCTACCAGCACGCGGCCGACACATGGCAACCCGGTCTCAGCCCGTCTCAAATCAGCCAAGTGGAACAACAGCAGGTGGGTACGCCCCCTGCTGTGCTGCTGGCGATTGGCAAAATGATCAACAACTTGAATCCACCGAACGCCTACGAGTACGCCAACGACCTGAAACCCAGCTTCACTTGGCAAACCTTCAAAGACGAAACGATCACCTATCACTCACATGTCAACCCGAAAACGGGACAGACCGTGTGTGTCCAGTCGGTGCGCTATACGCCTGTCACCATGCTCGTCCGCGCAAATACCTGGGACGGCACACTGAGCGACACATACCACTGGGTCACCTCCGGACACGTCGGGTGTAACGGGGTTTGGACGCGGCACATCGAACTGTCGTCGACAAAGCGGACCTATACGTGGTCACGCGTATGGAGCCTGTTTGCCCATGTCCCGGCAGACAACGGTGGAAGGCACTTCTTCATCACCAAGACAAAGCTCAATGAACAAACACTGGCCGGTCTCATCGCGGCGCAAGACTACTCCATCACCGACCCACACGTTCAGGCGATGGTCGCAACCGTCCTGTTCCCCAGTGGCACCGGAGCCTTTACAGGGACAGCAGTCGGACCCGCAAGTCCAAACACCATCAAGAACGTGGCTCGTTGGAAGACCTACATTGAGATGGCCGCGGCACAGTATCGCATTCCAGCGGTACTCATCGCTGGCGTCATGAGCCAGGAATCAAGCGGTAACGAATACAGCAGCTCGGGCGGTGTCCTGACCTCATCTACGGGAGCTATGGGACTCATGCAAATCGAACCGTCCACCGCTTCCGGCATGTATCTGAACGGTACATACATCGGCAACAGCGTCATGGCCGACCTGTCGAATCCAGCCACAAACATTCAGATTGGCGCCATGTACCTCTCCGAGCTGTACCACGAATTTGGCAACAATCCGGTGGAAGCCGAATCAGCATACAACGCAGGTCCGGGCGGTGAGCAGCAAGCCCTGTCGCAGGGGTACCAAGTCGCTCAGAATGCCCAAACACTCAACTACGTCAATCAGATCCAGAACCGTTGGGTACCTGCGCTCACCAAGTACTTCGGACCTGAGACCTTGACACCGACCGGGACATCAAGCACCGCAACATTGGCGTAAAGATGGCGCACTATGTGGGTGTTTTCCCTATATGATTACAGCTAGGGGGTGAAGGGCAGTGCTCTATCTGGCGTTTCCGCAAGACCTGCGTGACCGATACAAAGACAGCACATGGCTGACGCACACAAGAGAGATTGAGGACACGCAGTTTACACCGGATGACACGCTAGTCTTGGCGTGGTGGACCGTGACGGATCAGGCGGAACTCATCCACCTCGCATACCGTGCGCGGCAGCGGGGCACCCGAGTCATCTATGTCGGGCCAACCGACTTTGACACAGCCGACTTCAAGCAACAGCTTTGCCTCATGGGCATTTACGACTTCCTGTTCTTCAAGGACGAAATTGTACTGGGCAGAATCGACGATCTCATAGAACATCCACGAACCCCTGCTGACGTACGCGAATTTCTCCCGCAGGACTTTGCAAGCCCAAATGCGCAGCCTGCAGTCGTCGAGGAAACCGCTGAAGATGAACCCGCTGCGCCCCATGGGCGTCGTGGGCTGCGAGACCGCCTGCGTGGCGGCTCAAGATGGGGCAAAACATCCCCTCCGTCTACGGTACGCATTCTGCAACCGCGTCTGGTGTGTGTGGTGGGCGTCTGGCCGCGCGCTGGCACCACAACCATCTCGTACCTATTGGCCAAGCGACTCGCAGAGCGCTTGCCGCCGAACTCTGTGACCTGTGTGGAACACCCCAAACAGTGGGGGCGCATGTGGGAACACTTTCAATTGGACAAGCACCTGCCAGCAGAACAGTATCACCACTGGCTGCAGGGGGCGGACCAAACCATCGAAGTCGATGGAGTCAGTCTGGTACCTCTCCCACCGGGATTCGAAGGCGTGAAAGACGACGCACAGACCCGCATGGTCGAGTACATTTTCCGCCAACGGCGCCGACCCGTCACTGTCCTCGACTGTGGTCAAAATATCGCGGACGACATGCTGCTTGGCATGGCAGACCACATCGTTTGCGTCCTCGACTGCGATCCGACTTACCTGAGCGTGAAGGAACTCGGGAAAAAGTACGAGTACCTGACTGGCAAGCATCCCGGTCGTGTGGTCACGGTGCTTAATAAGTGGACACGATTTGCCCAATACGAGGACCTCTTCGAAGATGCCGTAAAGGTGCCCTACCTGTCACCCGAGCGCATGCAACAGGCACTGTGGGACGGGCAATTCATCAACATATCTGAGGTGGACGCGGACCTACAGGCGCTCACAATGCGTCTCGTACAACCGCTGTCAACGCTCTAAAGGGGAATGCGACATGAAAGCGTGGTTGAAATACTCTATCGCCACCACCCTCTTTGTGGTCGGGGTCGGTGGGAGCATTGCGTACAACCAACTCCTCGAACCGTATCTGAACAGCGAATCGGTGTATGTGGCAACCCACAGCCTTAACGCCGATGCACCGATTCAGACCGGGGCCTGGACGCGGGAACGTCTCCTAAAAAGCCAAGTGTCACCTGGAGCGGTAACCAACCCTGCCGAACTTGCTGGGATGTACACCGCTCAGCCGATGTCAGCGAATCAGCAATTCACCGCCATGGACACAGAGGCCGATCCATTCACGATCACGCCTGGAACGCAAGATGTGCCGATCCCGTCCTCGTGGATCGCCTCCGTGTCAGAGACACTGCGACAGGGTGACTACGTGGACATCACGCCGTTGGCGCAACCCCAAGGCACCACGACGTCGAGCGCCACAGGGAATGCGTCCACAACAGCCAATGCACCGAACACGATATCACCAGGCAACGTCAGCCTGAACAATATCCTGGTGCTCTCCGTGCACACCAGCAACAACCAGGAAGTGACGAATGCTGCACCGCCAACAGGGACACAGACGATTGGTACCTTATACAACGGCACAGGCAACCCGAGCAACATTGACCTAAAGATGACCACGGCACAGGCAAAGTTGCTTACCTCCTACATTGAACAAAAAACGCAGTTGTTCATCACCGGTGTCGCTTCTGGGAACGAGAGGGGAGGGGGAACACAGTGATTGCCATCGGACTTCGAGACAGTTTACAAGGCCAGCTGTCCATGCCCATGTATCGGACGTTTGCTGAACTGGGCGACGTGCATGAAACGCAATACCTGGTGGACTCTGCTGGCGTCGAAAAATCGGAACTGTACACCTTCATGGAAGAGCACCCGAATGCGACCCTGACCTATGTCGTGGACAGCATGAGCCCAACCATGAGCACATTTGCCGCTGCCCACAGCATTCAACTCATCGAACCAGAAAGAGTCGTGGCTTCCCTGCGTGCCGATGAGAATGAGGCAAAGCAGACGCCTATCCTGGCCTTCTGGGGTGTCTACCCACGCCTTGGAACCTCCATCATCGCGATGGCAGTCGGGCATGTGTTGGCGGAACAGCACGGGAAGTCAGTCGGCATGGTGGGACTCAACGCCTACAATCCGGGGCATTGGATGTTAAACGATACAGAACATCATTTAGACGACATCTCATCTTTCTTGCAACACAGGAAACTGGACCGACAAGTCCTGCTTGGTTCGATGGAAAGTGCCTACCGAATCAAATATCTACCCGGATTGCGCAACCAGACCAACGCATTGATGCTGCAACCCGAGCACGTTCGCAGCCTCATTGACGTGGCCCAATCGTGCTTTGACGTGTTGATTCTCGATTTGGGTTCCATCCTCAACACCGCACTTGCACTCGAAGGCATGAATGCCGCGACACAGCGATTCGTGGTGGCCAACGACCTGGTGTCCACACAGAAACAGTTCTTTGACCACATCGACTATGTGCTCAAGCCCCTCGGGATCGATCCGGACCAGCTGCTACTTGTGGGGAATCAGCTACATGGAAAGAGCAACAGTGGATTTGCGAAGTCAATTGGCCTACTCCCTATGGCCGCGATCCCGACATTTCCCTCTATCGACCTGTACGCAGAGCAACAGCCTGATCCGCTCAAATTGTTTTTTGCTGAGAAGACGTTCCGCAAGGCAGCCGAGGCTATCGCATCCTCTGTGTTGCCAAAGGGGGTGGCGTCATGACTACGCAAGAGCTTCTGCCTTCCAATCCGTTCAGAGCAGACGCCTATCTCGACCGTTCACAGGCCGGACAGGCGCGACTCATGGGCGAAGTCACCTTCGATAAGGTGATCGAGGCGTTCCGACACTACATCAGCAGAGAACTGGATGCACGGGATGGCAAGGAGGACATCGATACCGAGTACCTGGCTCGTAAGCACCGGGCCATTATCGGGGAAAAGGCGGACAAACAGTACTTCATCCAAAAAGTCCACGACTTCATTCGTGAGTTCCCACAGTACCAGAACACCCGGTACCCCGAGTATTATCCGAGCCTGACGGAGGCCATCTTCCAGCATCACCTTGGGTTCGGACCGATGAGCGTGTGGTTCGCGAACCCTACAGAATCGGCCACCGTCAACGGAACACAGATCTTATTCGGCACCCACGGCAGCAGCACCAAGCAACTACAGCCGTTTGAGTTCGACTCCATCGACCAGGTGAAACGTCTCATCCGGACGCTCACGCTGAAGGACGCCGACACGCAGGTGAACCAGACCCACAACTGGACACAGGTGGACATGGTGGATGGCACGCGCGTGACCATCTTCACACCGCCGTTATCGGAAACCTACGTGATCGTATTCCGCCAATACCTGTTCAACGAATTCACCTTTGAGAGTGTGGCAAAGCATCGCACCATTCCCGGGGACTCCGTGCAGTGGTGGAAGCTGCTCAGTCGCTTGATGTTGACCATGATGACCACAGGCATTCGACGCAGTGGGAAGACCACGCTGCTCAAGGTCATATATGGCGCCCGTGACCCGGATCTCGAAGTCGTAACGGTGGAGCGGGGCACGTTCGAGGCCCATCTCAAGCGAGACTTTCCCAAGCGTTCCTCCCGAATCCATTCGCTCAAGTCGACTCTCGAAGACATGAATTCGCTCTTTCCTGCATTCTTGCGCAGTGATGCCCACTACATGATGGTGCCGGAAATCCGGAGCATGGAAGTGGACTTGCTCATCCTGTCGCGAGAACGGGGCAACGGCTGTCTGGCGAGTTATCACAGCCCGTACGTCCTGAATATCCCGCTTGAACTTGCCGACCTGAGTCTGGAAGTGCGACCCAACCGTGACCATCGGGCGACGTACGTTCGCACCGCGCAGAGCCTCGACGTCGCAATCACGATGTGGGAGGACCCTACAGGCAGAAAAATCGTGACAGGTGTCTACGCCTACGAGTTCGATCACGAATCCTCCAGCTTCACGGTAACGACATGGATGAAGTATGACCGGCAGACGGACGCGTGGGCCTTTCACGCTGAAATACCGCCGCAGTTGAAGCAACGGTTGGAAGACACGTACCCGGACGTGCTGGTGCCATTCCTGACAGAGTTTCAGAGGCTTGCACAAGCACATCCGTTGTCCGGACAAGCGGTTCGGACAGTCCGAGTCTAAAGGAGTGATGGAATTACAATGGCGGCCATGCTAAACACTCTCATCCAAATTGTTTTATACACCCTCGCCTGCGTGGGCGTGTTCCTGCTGTTCGAGCATGTATGGCGTGACGTCTATGCCTGGATGCGGCACACGTACTACGGCATTGGTCATCGGCAGATGCTGCGGGTCAGCGAAGGATTCCGTTCGTCGAAGAAAGCGACGACGAATGACAGAGTCCAGGAACACCTCGAGCTCTTGCTGCGTGCAACACTCAAAAAGTCCAGCAAACCATCGGTATCCCGCTTCGTCATGGGGTCTGTCGTAGGTTCCGCGGTCGTGTTCCTGCTTGCTTTGGCTGGCGTACACAACCTGCCCCTGGCTGCGGTCACAGCGCTTCTCGCACTTGTCGCACCCTACGGACTGTTGAACATCCGCAGATACCATTTAGGTATCCAGAACTCGTACGACATCGGGATTTTGATCGACATCCTCGTGCCCGAATACAGAAAGCACCACGGTAGCATGTTGCATGCACTCACCGCTGCCGTGGAGTATCTCCCCACAGGTCCCCTGCGGCGTTCCGTGGCAAGGCTTGTGGACCAGCTGGCCAACCACGTAACACCCGTCGAAGCCAGACGGGCAGTGGACAAGTTCTCCAAGGAACTCGGAACAAGCTGGGCTGTGCAGATCGCCAACGACATTGAACACGCCATCGTGGATGGGGTCGACGTCGAATTCAGTCTGTCGCTCACACACAAGGAGTTTAAGGAGATCGAAGACGCGCGCAAAGGCCAGAAGTTTGCCCGACTGGATAGCCTGCTCGTCGCCTGTGTGCCATTCGTCATGTGGCCGGGGATGATGGTCTTGTTCTACTTCTATCTCTCTCGAAACATTTTCCTGTACCAGTTCGACACACCGGCAAGTTTCCGCTGGTTCATCATTACACTCATTTTCACATTTGGTTCCTTTATGGTCGGCATCATCTTCTACCGACCCAAGCAGGACATGTAAGGGGGTGGAGTCATGGGTTACATCGGGTGGGTCATTCTGGCTCTCGGCGTCATATCCAGTGGTCTTGTCTTCTATAGCGCAACGCAGACTGACTACGAGCGGTTCCAATTCCAAGCAAGGCTTTCAGGCGGCTGGTACACAACGCGCAGGAGAATGCGGAACCGGTTCAAGGACGACCAACTGACTGTCCTGCTCCGTCGCAGTGGCCTGCAGATCAGTGCGCCGATGTATCACTACTTTCGCATTGCAGCGACTTCGGTATTCGCGTTCATCGCCATC
This sequence comes from Alicyclobacillus sp. ALC3, assembly GCF_028751195.1. GTDB lineage: Bacteria > Bacillota > Bacilli > Alicyclobacillales > Alicyclobacillaceae > Alicyclobacillus_L. The sequence goes on along the minus strand of NZ_CP066785.1, from coordinate 65,093 downwards.
ATGGGGTTGCTTTCCGGACACGGCCTGACCCTTGTGTTCCCGGTCCTGATTTGGTTCGGACTCGAGTATCGACGTCCGTTCCCCATGCACTTCGGATTCCAATGGCTGCAAAAGCAAGCCGCGGCGAACCGCGACCGTAGCCTCTACCTGCTGTACCGTCTGCTTCTGCAAGAGGTCATGGCCTTCAAGGACAGCCGCATTGGATTGAATGACATGCTCCGCCGACAGTTGCACAGAGTCCCTACCATTCGGTCGTTCCTGGAACGCTGTCTCAACCAGTGGATGGAAGACCCGGTCAAAGCTCTCCAGCAGTTCGGGGAAGACCTTGGCACCAAACAGGCTAAGAATTTTGCCCACATGCTCACCCAAATCGAGGAGGCTGGCACCGACGTCGCGCTGGACATCTTCCAAAACAACCAGGAGAGTTTCCGCACCGACCGTATCGCTGCATTTACCACGTACCTGCAATCTCGTGCACTCCTCGGCACAGCTCTCACGATGCTCGGTGTCGGCGCAGCCATCTACGACATTACAGTGATCATCCAGGTCTACACGGCGACACTGATGAAAGCGAGCTTCGGCGGCTGAATAATGGCGCTAAGATGGCGTAATTATGAGCGGGAATCGTGCTAGAGTGAAACTGCAGGAAGGGGCTGAGCCATCTGAGACAGATAATCGCCGCGATTATGATGATCCTCGTGTTCGTACTGCTGGCGGTGTCAGACGTGCAGTTTGGCTCAGTCCAAATGAACAGTATTGCTACAAGAGGCGTGACTGTCATCCAGACCACGCCCGACCTAAACCTAGCTTCTCGCTGAAAGGGGGTGAACGGTACATGAACGGAGTTATGGCAGGTGTTGTTGCAGGCGTGATGTTGCTCATCGCAGCAGTGGTCGGCGTCATGGCCTCGAATAATTGGGGTCAATCTCAACAACAATCCGCGCAAACCTATACAGCAACCCAACTTTCCGGTGCAGAGTCTTCACTGTCAACATCATCAGCGCCCTAACGTGAATTCGGGATGGAGGTCGGAAAACTGTGAGAGATGTCATTGTCGTAGCCCTGCTATTCTTCGGTATCTTGACATGGAACTACCAGCCGTACATGGATGCCATCAACGGGGCTCGTCTTCAGTACCTTCAGGCGACCGTGAACACGGCCTTGTCCGAGTCGAAGATTAAGGGGTACTTCAGCAGTTCCGACCTCCAGACCATTCAAGACAACGTGGCGACAACGCTTGGTTATCCAACGGATGAGGTACTCGTATCGGGGACGACGACGCCGACCGACCGCGGCCAACCGATTGAGCTGTCCGTATCCATCCCATCCACGATCAACCTGTTCACGATCGCTCCTTCTGCGAACGGCACGATGCTCACGTCCTCCGAGACGGCCGACAGCGAGGCCATCCAATGAAGTGGGTCATGATGGTGGTCTTACTCATGATTCTGCAGTTTGAGGCACATCAGCAGGTGTTCAATCTTGAAATGCAGGAGACGGATTACCGGCGCATCCAGGAGGCCGTGCAACTCGCCACACTCGATGCCGTGGAACAAGTCCAGCCGACCAGCGTATCAAGCAGCGAACCCATCTTCAATACTGCCCAAGCCAACACCGCCTTTGACCAGACGCTGGCAGCGAATCTTGACCTGAACGCACTCACCTTGCAACCGAAACCAAACACCATGCTGAGTGTCGCGCCGAAGGTCCTTTACGAACAGTTCCTCGACTGGAGCGACGCTACGTTCCCATATCCGTACACGAACAACACCTACGGCATTCATCTGACACTCAATTCCCCGTCCATCATCATGGTCATTCAGTTCACCATGCCAAGCTACGCGCACAACGTAAAGCCCTATACGTTCACGATACCGGTCGTACAAAGCTACCAAGGAAACTAAAATTTGGTCCGCTTTTGCTCACGGACTCACTCAAAGTTTAGTAACATATAGACATGTAAGAACTTCCGTGACATGGCAGCCAAGGAGGAGACCCAATGAACAAGACCATCGCATCACTACTCGCACTCACAGTTGCAGCAGGGACATCCGGAGCGCTCACCATGCCGACTGCCTTCGCTGGCACAGCCGCTGCGCAGACGTCGAAGATCGTCGTCAACGGGCAGACTCTTGCGACACCGCCAAGACTCGTACATAACGGTACGACGTACATGCCAATTTGGTACGTACAGCAGGTGCTCAACAAGGTGCTCAACCTCACCACCGCTACCGACGTTTGGGATGGCTCTCTGTCGACGCCGACGTGGAACCTCACCATTCCGAACGCCAACTCGAACATCATCTACAGCAATTCCGGTAGCACCGAGATTGAAATTAACGGAAGTGTGGTAGAGTACGCACCGCGCCTGGTGGAAACACCGTCTGGCGCACAACAGTCGACTACCTACATGCCGATTTGGTACATCCAGCAGCTGCTCAACCGCGTGCTCAACCTCAACAATGGCACGGACGTATGGAACGGTGGCCTGACCACACCAACGTGGACCATTACGACACAAGCGACTGGCAACACAGAGTCCCAGACTGCGATGGCCGCCGCGATGTGGAACGTATTCGACGCCACCACCTTCGACGTGCACACCCACGCCACAATGCAGCAGTCCGGCGTTACGCCCACGACTGCCCCTGTGACTGCAGGACAGGTTGCAACGTGGCTCAACGATTGGATGACACAGTCCAAGGGGTACGCGCTTAATGTCACTTATGCGTTCCATGGACAAATATACGGAAACGCAGGCCAATGGATTCCTTGGTCACTCAAATATGAAACCAGTACTGATCCATACACGTGGGCAAGCGAAAATGACCTGTTTGATGGGGTGAACGTAGCAGGGTCGAACAGTGTAATTACGACGAGCGAAGTTTCAACCCTCATGGCGAATCTGAAGTGGATGTTGAACGGGTACAAGAAAGTTGGAAACGTGTATCACTTGCATGCGCCTGTAAATGGGGACTTTGTTGAGTACGCCGATGTCGTTGATGGTGTCGGGATACCTGTTGCGACTTACGAAAAGGCGTTAGCAGAAGACGCCTACTATGCTGACCGCATTACGGCGACGGTTACTAATGGTACCCTGAACCTGACACTACCCAATGTAGCCAATACGCCTATGCAGCTCAATTGGAATGTCGTAGCCCGCGGATTCCAAACCTACGGAACTAACTTCAACTCCTATGGCGGCGTCACTTTGCATGTAAAGTTAGGTTCATCAGTTCCCATTGTTTCAATTGCCATTCAGTCCAACGCAGCTAACCTTACACAGTACTTGTTTGGCTTAAAAGATAACAATGGCGTCATCACCTGGAATCCGGTTGATGAAATGAATTCCTAATCTCACGCACAGACAAAACAACAGCACTTAGCGCTCAAACAGGTCTCCCCACATGGTGGGAGACCTATTTATTTGCCCTCCACCCGCAAAGAATGGCGCTAAGATGGCGGATTATGAGCGATATAACCTGCTAGAATTTAACCGAGCATGTTGGGAGGGATCTACGTGAAGCTTACGTCTCTATGCCTGGGCACGTCAATCGTCATTGCACTCCTGTTGTCCGGATGTGGAACCCAAGCCACCAATAAAACGCTAATCAGTCTACCCGTGTCCGTACAGTCCCACTTGTCTTCGTTGTCCAAGCGGGAAAACCTGGTACATAAGTTGCCATCAAAGGCTACGGCACAAACCATTCTGTACATCTCACCGTCAGAAAAGTATGCCATTGACCAGTTCAAGTCGATTTGGTCTCAACTCCGCAAGCAACCTGCTGTGGTGTGGACAGGAACCACAAAGTCTACCGTACGAACCGCCTGGAAACAGGACGGCTTCACAACAGACCCGCTACCCTCTACTGCGACCACGTATATCGCTAAGAACATACCGACTCCTGACACCTATGCGGAACAGAATCCTACATCGTGGGCTGAGGTCCCCGGTGTCCTCCCTGCGTCGGAGGCTGCTCAGTGGGTCCCGTTCTTCGCTCATTAAGACAAAGGATGTGAGTGCGTGAACCGAAAGACGAAGATCCAGGCAGGCATCGGGATCGGTGCCGTAGCGTCCATGCTGTTTGCGGGTATTTTTGCGAACACTGCGGACGCATATAGTCTCTACCCAAACTATCCAAACGTGGACTACTCTGTCGTTTATAACGATGAGAGCGGAGGAGCCCTTAGCCATGAACTGTCCATGACGCGCACTGGGGACGAATTTCATGTTGTAAAGGAAGGTCAATACCCTGCTTTAGCTGGTGGGTACATGTACGCTGCCGTAGAACAGGCCATGGTATCAGATGGTCAAGGCAGTTGGCCCGTCATCCAGGCAGATATGACCACAAACAGAACCGGTTCAGGCTACCTTCTCATCGCGACACCGAATGAGAGCAGCGACTTTGCGACGTGGGTAAAGCGTCTCGGTGGAAATCTTTCCTTTGTCGAAAACTACATGCACAGTCATCACGACATCATCGCACTTCAGGACATTGCAACTGGTCAAACTTACACCTACTACCCACTTTCCTTAATGGTCAACGAATCGGGAGCCGTTTTCGGCAATCCAACCGCTGTCCCGAACGGGAAGATATACAAAGGCAGCAACGGGAAATCATATCCCGAGTACACGACGACGCAACACATCTACACATCACGTCCACCGGTTGCCACGGGGCTGTCCGCAGTCGATGCGACAACGGGCAGCGCCAACATCACTCAAGGTGACCCGGTTACATTCACGGCCAAGTCAGCCATCTACATATACCCACAACTCGGCGGCAACCAGACCTCGGGACGCCATTACGACGCGATTCAACTACGCAACAACTCGACCGGGCAGACGTACTGGGTCACTGGCAGTGGGTCGTCGGACATCAATAGCATGACAAGCGAAATCGGCGGGCACGGCTACTTTTCGGACACCTTCACCTACAACGCCAACCTTCCAGTCGGCACTTACACAGCCTCGTTTTGGGCCGGTGACATCGTCGATCGCATTAGTGCCACGCCTGCAACCAACACATTTACGGTTGCGCCCTCGGGACAACCCGTCATAAGCTTGAACGCGAGTCCATCCTCTACAACGGCTGGTCAAAGCTCGACACTGACCGCCAACGCGAGCAACGTGCCACCGGGAGATATCATCAAGATCATCGACAAGTCCGGAGCCAACACGCTCTCAGGCGCCAATTCGTACACCAACAACCAGGTCGGCGCGACACAGTTGCAGACACAGGTCACGTCGCAAACCGCTCAGACGGTAAACTACGAGGCCGAGCTGGTCAACCAGACAACGGACGCGGTCGATGCCACCGCCACAGCCTCAGTACAGTGGGGGGCGAGCGCAGTCCTGCCATCTCCACCCGTTGCGCCAAGCATCGAACTCTCGGCCAATCCGCAATCACTGGGTAGCGGCCAACCATCCACGGTTTCGTATGCAGTCAGCAACTTGCCATCGGGAGACTCTGTGTCATTGACCGGAACGACAACGTCAGGAACCCCGGTCTTTTCGACGTCCTCGTATACGTCGAGTGGCCGTTACATTCAAGTCCAGTCACCGGTCAACGGAAACAGCACGACAGTCAACTACTCTGCAGACGTACTCAACGATGCAGGGCAACTCGTGGCGCGTTCCAACAACGTGTCCGTGACATGGACAAGTACGCCCCCATCGATTGCACTTCAGGCAAGTCCGACGAAAATGGTCCCTGGGCAACCCACGAGGCTCACGTATACCGTCAGTGGCGGTTTGCCTGCCGGTGACACGGTTTCGGTGACAGGTTCGGGAAACGCCGCACACCCGTGGAACACGGCGGGGCAGACATCTACGTCAGAGAGTGATACCGAAACGGAGGACCCTAGCGGCGGACAGACGATAGCTGAGACGTACACAGCGACTATACGGAGCAGTAGCGGGCAACCCATTGCCAGTGCACAGACAAGCGTGCAGTGGACGAACGCCTGGACGGGCACCATCCAGTTGACCGCGAGTCCGAACGTCCTCGCTGTTGGGAAATCCACGACACTCACTGCAACCACGTCGACGCCTATCCCGAGCGGATATATCCTGGTCATTGTCGATGAGCAGACAGGCCAGACTGTCGCATCGGGTAGTGCTTCAACGCTTGTCGGACAATATGCGTCGGGTTCGGCAAGAACGTATGACTTCGTGGCATACGTAACGGATGGTTATGTGCAGACGGGGCCTCTATCTAACACGGACCAAGTCCAATGGGTAGGTGCTTCGCTTTCAGCAACACCTAGCGCTCTCGACATCAATCATGCCTCGACCATCACTGCGAACGCGCAAAACATGCCAAGCGGGGACTGGCTCATTCTCTTCGATGAAACTACCGGCCAAGTGCTTGCGACAAGCCAAAGTTCTACGGTGTCCACATCACAAACAGAGTCCACCGCTCAAACGGACAGCTATGTTGCCTATGTCAGTACGAGTAATTCGGTCAGCAGTGCTTTTGTCACGTCGCCAATTCAGGCAGTGAAATGGTACTCTGTGACGCTAACCGCAAGCCCGACAACCTTGCCTGTAGGATCGTCCAGTAACCTTGCTGCCAGCGCGCAGAACGTCCCGAGTGGGTACATGCTCGACATCGTGGATCAAACGACCGGACAGACTATTGCTTCGGGACATTCTGGACAGTCGACCCTCAACGCCTTGCAGACAAAATCAAGTCCGGCAACGGACCACTACGTAGCACAGGTTGTGAAACCAGGGAATCCATCCATCCCCGGACTTTCGGTGCCTGCCTCTGGCGGCGATGGACTCGCTGCTACAGTAACAACAGGATGGTATCCCCAAGCCGTCGCCTATGACTCAGCCAATGGCAATTTGTACGTAGCCGACCAAGGCGATGGAACGGTCACGGTGATAAGCGGCACTACGAATGCAGTCCTTACCAAACTAAATCTCGGTGCATCGACGATGCCTTACTCTGTCGCGTACGACCCATCCAACGGCTATGTGTATGTGCCGAACCTGGAAGGGAATGACGTCTATGTCATCAACGGGAGCACCAACTCAGTCATAGGGACTGTGGGTGTTGGGTCATACCCTCAAGGAATAACCTATGATTCCGGTAACCATGATCTATATGTCACGAACGAAGGTTCTAGTAGCGTTAGTGTGATAAACGGAATGTCAGACGTTGGAACAATCGGAGGTGTGGGTTCATACCCTCAAGGTATAACCTACGATGCCGGCAATGGAGATATCTATGTCACGAGCAACAGCAGTGACGTAGCTGTTATCAATGGCAACACAAACTCACTAGTTACAATCATCAACTCCATTGGTGGAGATCCAATTGCACTGGCCTACGACCCCAAAAATGGAGATGTGTATTCCGCCAACATCTATGGCAACGTCACCGCCATCAACGGAAGCACCAACGCAGTCGTCGCGACTATAACCGGTCTCGGTAGCGGACCGGATGGTATTGGATACGATGCAAAGAGTGGCGACCTCTATGTTGCAAGCCAAAACTCCGCCACCGTTGGCATCATTAACCCGACCACCAACGCGGTGATTGACACAGTGACTTTGCCGTCCGGCAATGACCTTGACGGTGTTGAATATGACCCAGCCAACGGAAATGTGTATGTGGCAGGTGGGTACTTATCCAACAGTGTCTTTATCATTAAACCCGGATCAGGGCAGACAAACACCTTCCCATTCTGGACGTTCCAAACCGCACCGCTACAAGTACCTGCAACACTCTTTACGACTACCGCGCAGTCCAGCAGTGATGGGAACGGCTCCATATGGGTTTCAGCATCATCGAGTCAGCCCAATGGAACTGCATTTTTTCAGAGTACGTTGACGCTCTCTCAAACGCAGTCTGTGACGCTATCTATGCCCTACGTGGACGACTATGCCCAGGTCTATGTAGATGGTCAACCTGTGATGAAACAGGGCAGTGGTGGGGGTGTCGGAGGGAGTATCCCAAACACATCGAGTGCGACGGTCACACTATCTGCTGGGCAACACCAAATCATCATTGAAGCTATGAACACAAACCACTTTACCAGCCCGAACAATAACACGGCTGGTGTTGCGCTTACTGCGACAGGCAGCAGTGGCAATACACTCCTCACAACATCCAGCCCGAGTGAGTGGACAACCACCGGATATGTTTCAAAGCTCCCTGCTGGTTGGTTCAGTAGTGAAGTCGGAACGTTCACATGGACGGAGTACGTGTTGAAAGAAAACTCGTCACCGAACATTTCACAGGAGGCAACTTATACCGTCACGAACACGCCACAAAGCGTTTCTGCCACTTCGTCACCAGTGACCGTGCAGTGGTACCAGTGGCACCTTGCACTCGCGGCAAATCCAACAAGTCTTAACGAGGGTAACCCTGCGACACTGACAGCCACATCGGCCGGTGCTCCATCAGGTTCAGTGATACAGATTTGGAACACAACCGACAACAAAATGGTCGGCCAAAGTCCCGCGAATGCCACATCGCTTACCGCCACGTGGACTGAGCAGAAGGCGGTCACGGACACCTTTGTCGCGTACTTCATAGACCCGACCACTGGGAAACAGCTACAAAGCAGTAACGACGTCCAAGTGACGTGGAAACAGATACCGTTGACCCTGACGAGTGCCATCGTGACACACACGCCCGGGTGGTTGAAGAACCTGCAATCGTACAACGCCTACTACGCTACGCGTGATCCGAGCCTTGTGCGACCGCTGAGTTACTTCTGGGCAGGCGAGGAATTTGTGTTGAGAGCCGAACCTTCTGTGTCTACCATCGCACAGGCAACCGTCACCTTTAGCGGGCTGAACTACAGCTCATTTGCCCCCTTTGGTGCACCGACGCAGTTTACGGTTAACCTTACCTACAACCCTGTGACGGGACTGTTGGAGGGGAACAGCAACCCGAATTGGTCCACATGGTTCCAATACCTCAAGGACGGGACGTATAGCGTGACGTTCTGGGCGAAGAGCACGGACAATCAAGTCGCAACCGCGCAGGCATCGTTCACCATCGATGCTCCGTGGGTCAGCGGCAACGACCCGAAGACATACTTCCACGAACATCAGACATGGTGACGCATCAAAACTAGTCGAGAACACACTTGATGGCCGCCCAAACCGGGCGGCCTTTTCCATAATGGCGACAAGATGGCGGACTATCCCGGCGATATCGTGCTAGTGTGAAGTAGACGTCTACACGAAGTCTACGTCTGCATCGTGACTACGTTGACGCACTGCCTACGTCTTCACAGTGTCTACATTGGAGAAAAAGAAGTGGAGGAGAAACCATGCTGAGACTCGCGGCTATCGACATCGGGAACGACAGCGTAAAACCCATCTACAGCGGGGCACACGGCCAACCGATCCCCAACGTCATCGCCCCCATCCCCGCCGATCGCGGCGTGTTGTCGTTAGAGAGCAACGTGTACGAGGGTATCCACTGCCGCATCACCAGCCCGGCGCTCGCAAACAGCGGCGTATACGCAGTGGGAAACTTGGCAACCCGGTACGCGCCAAACCACGAGCCAGAACCCGGCGACACAAAGGGCACATCTGACCAGGCGGTGATCATGCTCCTGGTGTCACTGGCCTTGGACGCTGCCACAGAGACGAAGGCCAGTCCTGGCACGGTGCACGCGACCTACGCGGTGTCCACCGGTCTGCCACTGCGCGAGGCCAAACAGCCCGGTGCTCGCGCTGCGTTTGCCGAGCGGTTGATGGGCAAAGTGCACGAGGTAGAGTTTCTGCAAACGCCGGACCTATCCGGAACGGTCGTGCGCATCGAGTTCGAGCAGGTGGACGTGTACAGCGAAGGCCAAGCGGCCATGATGCACCTGGTGACAGATGAGCACGGCCACATCAAGAACACAGAGCTGCTACAAAAGTCGATCCTCATCAACGACATTGGTGGCCTCTCGACCGACTCCGCGGTGATCGAGCGTGGAGAGCCGGACAACATCAACTCCGAGGGCATCAACTCCGGCGTCAGCGAGTACCTGGACCTCATCATCGAGAACGTCTACCAGCGCTACCACCACAAGATCCGTTCGCGGCGAAACCTTGTGCGGGACGTTCTGCTAGCACCAAACGAGCGCAAAAACCACATCCTTGTCGATGGCAAACTCACGTCCGTCAAGGACATTGTGGATGTGGCGCTGGCCGAATGCGCCCGTGTGCAGCACGAACATCTGACGCGGATGTGGAAGAAGGTGTCCGACCTAGAGTTGGTCTATCAGATTGGCGGTGGATCGGCTCTGCTACGTCCCTATCTCACCGCAGTCAATGAACAAGGCAAGCGCACATTCCCGCTGCGGTGGCAGGAGTCGTCGGAAGAAAGCGTCTGGATGATCGCCGAGTCCTACTGGCGGATGTTACAGTTATCGCGCAGCGCTGCGTCCGTCTCCGAGGGTGTATGACGATGACACGCCGAACAGAGTTACGACCGGGGGACGTCATCTCATTTCGCGTGCCTCAGAACATCTCGTCGGTCGATCTGGACTACCTGAACCAGGTGGCTGGCAGAAACACTGAGGGAAAGGCCGGTGCAATCGCAGGCTTCTTCTTCCGTCGACTCGAGCAGGCGCGAGTGGAAACCGGCATTCACGCGTCGGTGACACTGCCACCACTGAACCAATACGAGTTGCAACAGTTAGAAAACCCTCTTTTCCAACGCGCGCTATCCATCTTCGCCTGCCAACTCCTGGGCCGCGGTGATGATCATCATAACGGGCGGACTGCACGGAGCAGCCAACACGTCGATCTACAAGAAGAGGAAGAGTCAGCAAACCAGCACCTCGGAAGTGCTATGACGGAGCAGCCGGACCCTGCAGCCGTGGCATTGTTCCATAAGCTCAGCGGCGCTTGACCTTCTCCCTGACGCCGAGGCGCCCATCTGTCGCGTGGGCGCCTCCATCATCCAACACCATTATCCATAGATATATATGAATGAACACCGTTATATTTAGACAAAACTTTTCACATATCTTCTCTAAGAGTCATATAAACATGAACGTTTTCATCCACAGTTTCATGTTTAGTCATTCTTTTATAAAAATGAATACTAAACTTTTCATACACATCTTTCTCTTCTCTACTATCTTTATGCATCTATATATAAACACTTCTTTCAACCTATATATAAACATCAAACTAAATACATTTATAAATATGTCTATGAACAGTTTTTTCAATACGCTAGGATGGATATTAACAAACACGTTCCGTTCCTATATCATAGTTTTATCGAACTCAGAACGGAGGTCCATCAGTGGCGACCATTTTTGCTTTAGGCGTACAAAAGGGTGGCACATCAAAGTCTACGACCACCGGGATTACGGCCTGGCTACTTGCGCAAGAGCAAGGCCACAAAGTCCTTGCTGTAGACTTCGACAGCCAAGGCAACCTGACGCAACTCTTGACCGGGCACGACGACCTCCAAGTGTTTCGGGAGAAGACTGTGCTCGAAGCTATCCAAACGCAAAGACCAGAGGAGTATATCCATAGAATCAGTGACAATCTACATATCTTGCCCGCAGATGACTTCCTTTCCGGCTTTGCGCGTTGGTTGTACACGCAACAATCCAACAAGAACGTATCACTAGTGCTTAAAGAAACCCTAGACCTTGTGCGAGACCAGTATGACTACATATTTATCGACTTACCACCAAACCTTGGAGAACAAACGATAAACGGTATAGCGGCAGCCGACTACAACATCGTCATGCTGCAAGCGGAGCCCTTTTGCTATAACGCTTTGGCCAACTACCTTGAGATCCTCATTGCTGCCCAGGAACGCATCAATCCAGCCATGCGGGTCATCGGGATACTCACCTCAGTCATTGATCCTCGAACTGGCCTTGGTCAAGGAATCCTTGATAAAGCACGCGCAGAGTACAGTGACTTTGTATTTGACACTGTGATCCAACGCCGCGCACGCGTAGCTGAGTTTGCCATTACCGGCATCGAAAAACGGACAAAAGCGGATCGCACAGTGCTCCGCATGTACGAGTCTTTTATTGAGGAGTTGATGGCCCGTGTCGCCAAGTTCCAAAGCTCAGACACTACTCTCGAAAATGAACCAGCGAAACCCTGATGATAAACAAAACATTGGTGCAGAAATCGATCAAAAGATAGATATCCTCGACTCTATGTCGGCAAGCACGAAAACAACACCAGTCGTCCAAGAAACCAATCTAGCGCAGACGGTCCATACTGCGGAAGTGGAAACAGCATCCGACACCAAACTTTCTTTTGAAGACCGCACAGGCGCTGTTGAGGAGACTACAGACACGACAAAGGTTCCGAGTGATAGCGATCGGGTTGAAGCGAAAGTCTCTGGCGACCATGAGGTAGATGAAAATGAGCCAGAGCCCGGGGGCTACACCAACCTATCAGACTTACTCGAACGGTTTGACTTCCTATACAACGATTACTTCAAAGGCGCCATGGATGACGATCGAAGAGTGTTTGACGACTATGTGCCCAAAAGCTTCATTATAGAAAAATCCATGGCAGCTCAAATAGATGCACTCGCAAAGAAGATGAAGAAGAGGAAGGGATTCCACAAACGGCTTGTGAACACTGGCCTCAAAATAGCCCTGGACCTCTACAAACTCCAGCTAGAACAGCAGGAGCAAACCCAGCCGAAGCGTCGCTAGTGGGCGAATCGCCCATGTGAAAGACCCCCTTGGAACCAAGGGGGTCTTTGTCCAGAGCGAGCTTTTAAGTTTGACTCAATCATACCATAGTGCCACTGGTGAACACAAGCGTAAACGTAATGTCTACGTAGACATTAGAACTCCGACACTACTACAGAATTCGACACGTTGACAAGCTCTTAGAAAAATGTGCTATACTGACCCTGTCCAGAAGTGAGTGGGGCTCACCGCACCCTTTTCAGGGGACGGGTGTAGCCTGATTACCGCAAACGCTCACATCTGACAAGATGGGCGTTTTTTAGTATCTCAACAAGGAGGGTAGTGAACAGCGTGTGGATGACAAAAGAAAAAGAGCCTTACCTTGGCGGGAGCGGGCTCTCTGGACACTATGTGTGAACTTGCAAGAAAAAGTTATCACATCGGTGTGTTCAAGTCAACCACAAACACCTGTTCGAATCCACAATGGAACACGACACCATCGAAGCAGTCTGGGGGCACCGCCTCCTTGATGAAGGTTTCCTCGCTATCCCAAATATCGTCGTCCGCAACTACCGTCATCTCGGTATCGAGCACGGTGAGTTCGGCTTCATCTGCACCATCCTTACATACAAGCACGACACGAAAGACCCTTACCCCAGCCAAGAGAAACTGGCCGCGCACATGAAGTGCAGTACACGCCAGGTTCAGAAGTGGATAGATAGTCTATACAACAAAGGACTACTCCTTGTCGGACAACGCCAGCATCCCACGAAAAAGCAGTGGGGTCACAACGTCTACAATTTCCGCCCGCTGATCGAAAAGGCTTTAGCCTATGTTGGACAATCCCCTCTGCCCCCAGACCCAGATGACTACGATATTGTGTACAAAAAGCCGTCCGTACCTGAAGTTCGTATGGAGTCAGAATCACCATCCGAACCTGAAGTTCGTACGGTACCTGAGGTTCGGCCCGTACCTGAGGTTCGCATGGAACACGAACCTGAAGTCCGAATTTCCGGACCTGAGGTTCGTACGAATATATCACTTGAATATATCACTGAAAATAAAACACCTGATCCTACTATCCTCACGCACGACTTCGTAAGACTTCTACAACCGCGTTTCACGCCACAAACCTACGACATGTGGTTTACAGACATGCAGGTCACAGAGGTAGGCGGGGTTTTATATGTGCAGCTCCCCACGACGTTTGCCGCGTCCTATGTCCAGTCGCACTACAAGGACTACTTCATTGCCGGCGCGAACGAGTTGGGCTACGCAACAACCAATGTCGAGTTCGATATTCTTTCCACCAGTCAGCGACAAGAGGCAATCCCCATTCGCGCAAAACAGGGGGCATCGGGATGATCTACACCTTCGTGCGCGAACTCGGCGCACCCACTACAATCGCGACTTTGCCATCAAAATATGCAGTGGATGCATCCACTCTTCAACATGCCTGCGCTCAGTTCGCTAAACAGCTCGGCTTGAGGGTTCTCGAAGTCGGCGAACATTCCGCCTGGTTCGAAACAGCCGACAGGACGGATGTGGAGTATCGCGTTCGGGTGGAGGACGGAATAGCAAAGTGAAGTGATAATTAAATTTCTTACGAAACCTACTGGGACGTAGATAATTACCCGCTTCTCGCGGTGGCACGTTTTCGATGGCTGACAGGTCTCTAGTATCGACAATGGCGATTGTGGGAACTTAGTCAGGTTTACTACGGTTCTCGACGGGAGGCGATTGAATGAGCGACAAGTGGCCAATTGTAAAACGTCAGCACTACGTGCCAGAAATGTATTTGCGGAACTTTGCTGATCACCGGGAGTACATATGGGCATTTAACAAGGAGACACGGTCAGTTTTTAACACTCCGATTAAAAACGTTGCTCAAGAGAGATACTTTTATGATGATGCAGACGGTCCTCAATATGTTGAACAGTACTTCTCAAGTCTAGAGAATGATATTGCACCAATTTTGAGGCGCATAATTAGTACATTCTACTTATCCGACGTACATCGCTTAGTTAACAAAACCATTCTGACAGTGGCAGACAAAACAAATTTGGCTTGGTTTATTGCTACGCAGTTCTTGAGAACAAGCGATATGAGGGCTTGGGTCACTGATTTTCACGAAAAACTTATAACGGCTTATGCTAAAACTCAACTCCCTAGCGGTACGCTACGAAATTTAAGGATAAAGCTGAAGAAAGATTCCTACCAGTATAGCCACGCAATGTTTATGTTTGACGAAAAATTAGTGACTAAACTCACCGAGATACTTTTTGAGCAGATATGGACAGTCGTAACCCGTTCAGATGATGGCGTTTTCTACACCTCAGATACGCCTGTAATTTGTTTCAATCACGTAGATGGAACTTTGCAGGTGGGAGGGCTTGGGAAACCCGGAATTGAGGTGATTTATCCACTGAATAGCCGTCTGGTTTTAGTTATCAGAGAACGCAGTTACCTCCAACGATTTTCGGCATTCGATAATCGTTATGCGCTTATCGAGGGAGAAAGCGCAGACACGTATAACGAGTGGCAAGCGCTTATGGCAAGGAGACTGGTGTTCTGCGGGATGGATCAATTTGAGCAGGCCAAAGAGGTTGTGGCCAATGCTCCAAAAAAGAAAGTGGAGTTCGACGAAAGTCGTTTGAACAAGCAGGCACGAGACTGGTTTAAATCATCCGGAGGTAAGGATCGATAAAACGTAGGGAGGTATCATTTCATGCCTGTCATTCGAAAAACAGACGGAGATATGTCGAGAAGAAGTGTTGCCCCCGTTGACAGGGGTCTGGTTGGGTTCGGTGTCGACTCGGAGAGATGCCCCTCACCCAAACGGCTAGGGTCGTAACGTGCACTGGTACCAGTGGGTTCAGTGGTGGGCGAATCTGATACTTGACGTAGGCGTTGCCATCGCCATTTTGACATACTTCACAAATCGCTTCAGCTTGAGTCTGCAGCGCGTAGACATGCAGCTTCGAGTCACACGTGAGATCCATGAATTGTTTGAAGTGCCTTTGGAAGAGTGGAACCCGGACTGTGGGTACAGCGGTCCGACTGATCTAGGATTCGACCATCCTGAGTTCCTCAATTCACAGTCAGTTCACCAAAGGGAGAGAGAAGTAACAGATCTTCTCAACAAACTCGAGAAGTTTGCCACTGCGACGGGATTAATCCTGCGTTCACCGGTTTTATACAATCTCGAAAAGAGACTTCAACTTGAACGACAGACATCGGAATCATTTTTGAACATTGTGAACACCAATTTTGATGTTATATGTTATCACATGGTGCGCAATTCCCAAATATATCCGGCTATCAGAAAACTGTACTCGGCCTGGGATTCACATTATGCTTGGCAAAAGCGTGATGACTATTTCTACATGTCATCGAGACGTGTCTTTCTATCCTTCAATTGCTACCGGATTATTGTGGGGGACGATTACCATGACTATGCCGATGCAGCATCGTCAGTTGTGACTATAGGCGAAAGCTGCATGAAAGGGTTGGAGGAAGTACGTATAACTGTTCAGGCGATAGACAAAGTTTCGAAAGGGGTCGCGGGGTGGCCTGTGCTTGTAAGCGTCGATGGGGGGGAGATTGTCGAAAGGAAAGAATGGTACTCCAGCGTTCGTGGTCTTCATGGCTTGTGTTTAAAGCTAAAAGCTTTCGTCTTACCCCCACGCCATGTCTCAATGGGTGAGTATGTAAGCAACTCAAGCGGAACGGTCGTGCTTGTCATCCGGAAGACAGTTGGCGCGGGAGACATGACCATTCGGGCAGACGTGCCTTACACGGCACTCCCTCTGATTAAAAACAACGTACACTGAGCCCCAGACTAGGGACTGTATTACTCGACGAGATTCTTCTCAAGTTTGATGGACGCCGTATTGGACCAGCTAAACAGACTGCACTTGCAAACGGTATGTAGACCCACATCTTCAGGATTTTCCACATCAAGCATCCTCACCGAGACTCCCGGTACATGCCTGGAGTCCCTTTAATTCAACTACTTTGAAGCATATATATTTGCGGTGATAGAGGTAGAATAGAAACATCGAAACACCAACGAATAGGTAGAAGGGACGTGTAGGATGAACGTATATCAGGACGGTGTATGGTTTGTAGTGGACGAGGAGCAGTACTACGTGAACGGTTTCGGTTGGATGTTCAAACGCACACGAGACGCATTTTACGTCAGCTATCAAGTTAGCGAGAATGAATCGCAAGAGGTGGTTTACGAACCATCCGACGAAGCGCACATTGTCCTCATCCCGGCCGTCGAAGACATAGATGCCTGCGTAGAGTTCGGCTATTCCTTGATCAGCGGAGCGTGAACGGATGAAACCAACAAAGTGGTCCGATGATGCAGTGAGAGACGCTCTGATCCGCATGCACCGCGATACCGAATTGAGACCGACACAGGGAAATTGGGATCGGTGGAAGACGAAATCAGATCCCTCATTCGCGACAGTCTTAAACCGCGCGAAGTCTAACCCTCAGATAGCGCAACTGCTAAAAGATATGACACCACCTCCATCTATCACGGACAGAGCCGAGAATGATGTGCGCGTGTACTTACGGGAAGTACTATCTGTACCTGCCTATCAACAGTGGGCAGCTGCAAATGGACGAACACCGTCAAACGTGATTCGCTTAGTCTTGGGTGGTGTCAAAAAAACCATGGTTAGCATACTGGAGGACGAATGGAAAAA
The DNA here is from genome assembly GCF_028751195.1 of Alicyclobacillus sp. ALC3. Lineage (GTDB taxonomy): Bacteria > Bacillota > Bacilli > Alicyclobacillales > Alicyclobacillaceae > Alicyclobacillus_L. The sequence goes on along the minus strand of NZ_CP066785.1, from coordinate 47,730 downwards.
TAGTGAACCAACCGATTGACACGTAAATCGCGAGTCACCCCCAAGCGTATTCCTCGATGCATCCAGCTCCATCGTTCCGAACGTTCCCGACCATCGGTGACACGTAGTAAGCGTGCATGTCACTGTTCGTGTATGGCTGCAGCATATCTGTCACCAGGTCGGTGTCGGTCACGGAACGGTCGAGCCACAGATCCTCGTTCTCTTTCGGCAGTATCACCGGCATCCGGTCGTGGATGCTGGACATGAAAAGGTTCGGCTTGCACGTGATGATCGTGCAGCTGCTGACCTTCTGCGTTCCGTCCGCAGACGTCCAGGTGTCGTACAATCCAGCCAACCCAAACAGCTTGCGAGACTTCAACTGGATGCGCAGTGGGCGCTTTGTGCTCTTTCGCCACTCGTAGAACCCGTCAGCAGGGATGATGCAGCGCTTGCGTGGAACTAGCCGCTTCCATGTTCCGTTCTTCAATAGGGTCTCCGACCTCGCGTTGAACGTGCTGAAGGTCGTCTTCGGCGAGTCCGACGACGAGGGTATGAGTCCCCACTTGAGAAGACCAGCGCGACGTTCACCGTCTGAGTTAGCCACAATCGCCACGACGTTTTGTGATGGTGCGATGTTGTAGTGCGGCGGATAGCGAAAGCCGTTGTCGACAAGGCCAAATGAGCGAATGATCTCAGTCCAGTCCTCCGTTAGCGTAAATCGTCCACACATCTCTCGCAGCTCCCCTCGTTGGAGTCCCGACTTGGTGACCTCAATCACCAGCATAGTCACCTTGGCAGGCACCGTAAACTCCGTGTGTCTACGTAGACGTATGCGCAGACGTTTACATGGAGTCTACGTAGACGTAGACGCATACGTCCACGGTACAGGGGCACAACAGTAGGATGCCGCAAAGAATGGCGTACTTTTGGCGGATTATCCGCCTTGCGTTGTGATAACGTGGGTGGAAAGGAGGAGATGTTATGGGGGATACGTCTAAATTGTTATTCGAGCACAACCTCGAACAGCTCGCAGAAGCAAAAAATCCGCAGATTATCATGGAGAGATACCGAATTCTGATGGCCAGGGTTTGCCAAACCATGCAGGACTTAACCAAAGACGACGACTTCGCAGAGCTCAACCAGCGTATAGCGGACATCGAGGCGTATGATGCTCAGATCCGGGACTACTTGTACGAGGAAGCAGCAACCTCGGTTGCGCACTATGATGATCGCACAGGTGAAGTTCTCGTAAACGACTTACCATCGGACCTTCAGTTGCTTCCGCAAGACGATGGATTTGTAGTGAAGAATATCCCTGCATGGATGCTCGGACATTCTGCCAAAAAGAAGTACCCGCCCGTGTACCACAAGGACCGGCCGTTTATCCGCAAACGACAGCTCTGGCACTGGATGCTTCGAAAGATAAAGCAGGACTATGTGGGTCGGGTGAGGGCAGGCGAACTCATGGCGCTACCTGAAAACCCGTCTCAATATGCCAGAGTTCTCTTTGTGCTACGGTCGACTGAAGACTATCAGGTAAGTGATCTTGACTACTATCTACCAGTGATACAAGTTGCGATAAACGCCCTTGTCGAAAACGAATTGCTTCTCAGTGACCGACCATCGAACTTGTCCTATGCCGCAGAGTGGCAACAGGAACAGTTGGATACTCCGGTTGTAGACGTGAAAGTCCAGTGGTTTGAACGTGACTTGCCGTTATGGGGTGGACGTTGAAGAAAACCTCGCCTACTGTGCAAACGGTCGTGTAGAAGTCGCTCTACCTATTCATGTGCAAGGTTTGCTCATGAGCGACTAACCGTTCATTTGCAAAAAAACTGCAAACGAACCGGCGCACATGAATAGGTGCATATCACACAACGCTTGTGTACCAAGGGGAATTCAGACATGCGCGGTGGTAATGAGGGGTTATTTTCGGCTAGAAAACGACCGAGGGAGAGGAAACAGGGGCAATCCAGCATGGCTTGGACCTGTTTCCTCTCCAAGTAACATGCAGCCGACCAAGTCCATTACAGCACAATGGAGGCATGGAGACGTGGGGCACAGAAGCACCGTGTGGGAAGAAAAGTCGCAACATCGTGCAGACGAAATCAGCCGCGCGTTGGTGCGAGTAGGCGTCATGACGAACGGACAGATAGCACGTTTGTTGAACGTCGATCCGAGAATAGCCAAGATCACCGTGTCGCGTCACTGGGATAGATTTGAGGAGCAGCACAAAGTGCCCAAAGGTGTAGCCGGAGGACGCTACGTTGTTCCTGGCAATCGTGTTATGAGCCTAATCCGCTTGTCGGATCAAGCCCTCGTCAAATGGGCGAAGGACGAGGGCATCGGCCGTGTGCGCAATCGCGTGAGACCAGCGGTGTTGCCCCAGGTGCTCAATGTGGGAGAACTGCTCATTCGGATGCGTCGCGCAGGTGTTGCATATGAGGACTGGGACATCATGCTCTCGCAGTCCAACGGAGAGGGTTTGCACGCGGACTTGGTAAAGCGTGGTGAAGATGGCGAAGCCGAGTTCACTCTTGGCTTATTTCTGTTACCGACACGGTTGTCAGAAGTGGAGCAAGGGAAGAAGGGCCTCATCTTCCATGGGGTACTGCGGCGGGTGGCTCAGAACAGCAAAGTCAAAGATACGCTTTTTCTCGTACCACGACAGTACTATCACACAGTACTCAAGACCCTGTCGAAATTAGACAAAGCAGGCCGCTACTTTTACCTCCTTCCACTAGAGTCTTTCGTGGAACATCCGCGCTGGTTCCTGGAGGCCATTCGCACGGACGATCACCAACAACGGGTGTCCCTTATTAACGATGCACTGGATTGGGACGAGAAAGCTGAACCTCCATATGGATTGCGATTCGCGAGCTTGCTCCGGTTCTACAAGGCAGACAACTACCGCTTTGTGGATACCTGGGTTAACGGCAGTGTTGACCGAGTTCGCCAATGGATGGACTACACGACGGGGTATCAAATCCCCAAGACCGGCTATGGCGCCGGTGCGGACGTCTACGTGCAGGACGACGTCATGCGAGAGGCTTTGGAGAAGGTGTTGCGCATGAAGAAGCGCGATCACTACAATCATTCCATTGTCTACACGGAGCCGTGGTTGGAGGGGATGTGCACGCCTGAACCGAAGGCGGCTGGCCCCGCGCAGCGTGCCCCGTTGGTAGATCCGGAGGACCTGAAGTTTGACGAGAGCTGGCTGAAATACTTCAACGAAGATTGACGCGAGCCTTGGTAGGGGGCGAACGATAGTTCGTGCCCTAGCTAGGCGGACGTGCAACGTGCCGTAAGTCTGGCATGCATCATAGAATTGGGAGACGATGGCATGGACGAAGTATACTATCAATGTCCACGGTGCGAGCGTAGATACGAGACAGACCTCGTGTGCACGGTGTGCAAAGCGGCAACGGTTCGCACAACGGTAACCCAGTTGATGTTGTTTGAGGACGAGCCAACACCCAGGTTCACTGTGCTCAACGGTGGACAGCAGAAGAAATCAGATAGATAGGAGAGGTGGAGAAACATGAAAAACACCGGTGTGCAACGAGCCGTAGACCCACTAGGTAGAGTGGTCATTCCCAAGGAGCTACGCAATACGATGGAAATACCAATGGGAACATCGCTCAGCGTCTTCACGGAGGACGACACAATTGTCCTCAGGAAATATGAACCGGGATGCGCAGTCTGTGGGGAGATGGAGAATGTGTCCAGATTCCATGGGAAGCTCATCTGTGCACAGTGTGTCACCGCGTTGAAACAAACGGCCGTTGCGTTGTAATGAGAGCTTTGGTGCAGTAGGGCGGGTAGAACCATTCTTTGTGGGAGACACTGATCTGGCAGAGGCTACGAAGTGTGGGTACTAAACCGACCGCGATCCAACCACCACTTTTTAGCCTGGCCAAGCCTCCACGTGCGTTGTGGGGGCTTTTTCATGCACGGTCCAGCCATCTCGGCAGGAGAACCGTAGAGCCGCGGCTAAGGATAGTGTGGGAACAGGTGTTTGCCTCGAGCGTACACCAGCGATTCCGCGCAACACAAACAAAACAGGTCGGCGGAAACAATAAAGGGGATAAAATGCGTGAAGTGGCCAGTGAATGGTTTTGCGGGAGCTCGGTACAACATTGGTGACACGGAGGTGATCCGTATGCAGGGCGGCCGCCAGGCTCCGCTCGAAAGCGCAGCGGAACAGAGTTCAACGGGGATGGACTGGGGCTACAGTGGGTCCGCGCCGGCTGATCTTGCACTGTCGATACTGGCCTCCTACACAGGCAACCGCGAGGCTGCGCTAACGTGTCATCAAGCGTTCATGGCGGAGTTCGTAGCTGAGTTCGAAGACGAGTGGTCGATATCAGACGATGAAATTCGGGACTGGCTGTTGAAAAGGGGAATTCTTTGATGTCTACTTGTAACATGCATTAATGGCAGAGGTTAGTGTTTGGAGGAGGAACTTGGTCTGTACTTCATCGTCATCCTTCCCATACTCATCGTCATAGTAGTTGTTCTCAAAATCCTCGACAATTCCCGCAAGTTCACCGGAGTCCTCGGAGAACAAGGTGTGCGGGTTCGCCTTAGCAAGCTCGACAAGTCAAGGCACCTCATCCTCAACGATGTGATGATTCCGAAACCCGGTGGTGGCACATCGCAGATTGATCACGTCATCGTCTGCAGAGCGGGCGTAATTGCCGTGGAAACAAAAAATTGGGCCGGGGCGGTATACGGACGAGGTACTGATCAAAAATGGACGGTCGCTGTTGGTAGACGAAAATACCGCCAGCACAACCCGGTTCTGCAGAACAAGGGCCATGTTAGAGCACTCCGAGAGATTGTCGGTTTCAATATACCACTTCACAGCGTCATCTCATTTGGTAGTCGCGCTAGCCTGCGTGTGAATGACACTGGGGATACACACGTGGTGGAATCAAGGAACCTTGTCCGTACAATAACGGCAATCGACTCTGAGATTTTGACGGTTGAACAGATGCACAACATATACCAACGAGTGGCGGCCGCGAACATAACGAACAGCGATACGAGGAAGCAGCATGTGAAGGACATCCACCAGCGGTACACGAGGTGATGGTTTGTGCTCGTCTCCACCATTCGATGCAAGAGGAGGTTCCTCGGTGCAAGTCATTCCGACACATCTCGATTTAGGCAAGCACATCCTTGGGCCACTGTATTTCCTGGTAGGGCTCTATTTTGCGGTAGCCATTCTCCTCGGAATCGTCGCTAAGTTTATTCCTCGTTGGTTACGTGGGATGGTCGCCTTGGTAGGCTTTTTGGGCATCTTCGCGTTGTGGGCGGTCCTCACGTTCCACTATCATTTTTTTGGTGGGTGACAGCGGCTTTCGTCTTCATCGGTCCACGCTCGACTGTCCGCCATCATGCCATCTCTACAATGGCGTACTGTTGGCGCGGACGAGGCCGTGTGTACGCGGAATATATGGAGTACAGCTATGTCCCGTGAAAAGGAGGAGTTGGGATGGAAGACGAGGTAACGGCCGTGATGGTCCCCACCTGACAAGGTGAGCTATCCTTTTCCGTCCTGAACGTGTGGCTTAACGCGCACCTGGTCAGTGGAGCGTCGCACCTTACCTTCAATGTCTGATGTGGCCTTGTGTTGGCAGTGTCGTGCCAAGTTGTGTAAATTCAATCTCGTACTACTGTGAACCCGTGTCACTCATGTAGAAGTTAAATCGGTGCGAGCAGAGTTTGTTCACCCGTGTGTTTCGCCATCGACTCCAGACTGAAGTATCTCGTTGCAATGGATCATTCGTCTCGACGTTCCGTAAGCGTCAAATCGAGAACACCTCGTAGAGCTGGTGTGACCACGTTTAGGAAAGGTGGTGCGGAGAGATTCCTCCGTTGTTGGTGTAACGTACACTGGCGACCACACTTTCCGCATATAACAAGTCCTTGAAGTAGAGCTGTACCCTCTCGTGCGGGACCACTTTTCTCGAGGTTGGTACGATTCGAGTGTAGTTGCTTGAGATTTCTTTCGTATTCCTCCCATGTGATGTATCCCGGATGAGTCTGGAATGAAAACCTCCCATTCCTCGCGAGGGAGCCGCACCGTATGATGAATAAACAACTCAACTTTCGCAGGCCAAAATAGGGAGATACGCCTTGATATGACTGGGTAGACCGTCGACCCACTGCTGTAGTTGACGGCTGATCAGTTTTGAGAGTCGATTGTTCGCCTTCTTGCAAACGTCACTTACAAGCTCAACCAGTTGGCTCGATGCCACGGCCCAGTCTAATTCACTCACTTCGTCGCACAGCATTAGGAATCGGTTCCCTAATGTGCGGTCGTCTGTGCTTTGGCGATGCTGCCAAGCCAGCAGAATGTACCGTGAAAAGACAATGGTGGTATGGCTAATGAGCATGTCATATGAACGTCCCTGAAACACTTTCTGTAGGCGCAGCAACGACTTGGTGCATTTAAAGAAAACCTCGATGTCCCACCGGATGCCGTAAATCTCTATAATCTCCTCGACTGTCAGAGTCGTGTCCGTGGATAGAATAGCCAGCCATTCTTTCTTATTCGTACGGTGACCAACGAACACCATCTTAATCGGAATGCCTGGGCTTGAGTGTGTATGCACCGCAAAATGCCCTTTTTCTTCGGGCATTGAACAGGCGTAGCGGCATAGTACAGTTCTTGCAAGGATAAGCGCCGTTCGTTAAACAGGTATCGTTTGTTGTCCGCCTTGACCATGCCTATGACGTCCAACCCTCTGTCCAAAATGGCCTGTATCAATGGAGCATATGTAAACCAACTATCCATGAGGACGTATGACGCGTTCATTCCAGCAGCCAAAGCTCGATCCAGCATGGCTGGGATGACCTCAGGGGCCGGACGAAGGGCTTCCACCCTCCGCTTGTATCCGTGCGTGCGCTTATCAACCGACTGGGTCAGACCCCGAATCTGCGACTTGACGGAACTGAGAAGAGAAAAATCAACAGGGACGAATGTGTGCCCGTCCGATCAGCCGAACGTCAACATGCGATAGCCTTTGTAGTAGCAGTTTCGGGCGTGATCTTTGAAGCGTGCCAAGAGTTCCACTGATTTGCTCCGGTTCCGTTCATACATGGAGTCATCGACGATGAATGCACTGACACGCTTGCTAGACGTCAGGGAATTTGTTTTGTTCACGGCATACACGCTGAGGTTCGAGAGGAACCGGCGACAAGCAAATCCAGAATGATTGAGAAACCGATACACAGCGTCCTTGCCAGGAAGCGATTCTGAATTCTCGCTTTCAAGGAGTTCAAACCAATTTCTGTAATGGAAAATGAGAACAAACACGAGCTGGAAAAGGTATGAACACGTAAACCCAAACCTTTTCGTAATGCCGGCCTTGCGTAGGTGCTTGAGCACCTTCAACTCCTCAAATGCAGGGCGAATCTCGGGTGGCAATTGATTTACGGCGTCATTCTGCGTTATCATGTACAAAACACCTTTTCTGCGGTTATTTAGGACTTAGACACCTCCAATTCTAACACGCAGAATGGTGTTTTTATTTGTTCAAGAGTGGTATTGTACGGCCCATCCGGCCAATAGATTCAATGGATTAACCCCATTTTCTTTCTGCGTGCAGGGGCACCGGTTTAGCCATCGTGGCTATCTTCCTGATTCTAACCGGGGTATGGTGCTGGATTGCCTACAAAGTCGTGTTCAACCCGTGGATTGACCGATTCATTCAGAAGTATGGGCACACAGTGATTCCCTTTGTGTTGATCAGCGCTAGGCGGGTACATCATTCTGGAAGCTTGAACTTTCGCCCTGTGTGGTCAAGGTGATTTTTGGGCGGTGATGCGAACCATTCATTACTGCTGCGTAGGTGGCCATTTTCGATTGTGGTAGATTCGCCAGATCCCGTAGAGAATCACAATGAGTGCCACCGATGCACGAATTACTACCTCCCTCCATCCGGTCGGCATCCTGGATACTACAAGCTTGTCATCTGTAATCGCATCCGCCCCTAGCTCTGCCACGAAACCGGCAGCAAGAATTTGTATCCACATGATTCTCTCCATGATATTCACGAACACCGGGATGAGCATTAAGAGTGGGATTAAGCTAAGCAGTATACCAGTCCCCACGGTCCACGGATTCTTTGTGACAACCGATAAGCTTACAACATTATCCACACTGAGTGCCAAGTCTGTTACAACAATCACGAAAACAAGCCTCGAAAATGAAAGCTCTTTGCGTTGTGGGGATGGTGAAATCTGAGACAAGCGAAGAGCCACAAAAAGGACCACCAGTCCCAGTCCGATACGAAATCCTGGGATGTTTACAAATGACAAGACTCCGATGATCAGCGCAGTACGGCAGGCCGCCAGGATTATCGCTGAAACAAGTCCAACAATCATTAAGTTGTGGCGGGTTTTCTGAGCAATGCCACCAATAACGATGGCGTTATCAATGCTTGTCAATAGATTGAGCACAAAGACAGTTGCTAATTGTTGCATGTTGGCCTCCTTAAAGGCCTCCGGTATGGCCCCACATTCAAGCGATGTACGGGATGAGCAAAATAACGTCCTCTGTATTCAGTCAATGTATGCGAATGCCGGACAAGTATGACAGCCGCCGTGGAAGCAGGTCCCACTGTACAGAAAAGGGATTGAAGTGCCATTTGAACAGGGCACACGCACTGGCCCGTGCGGACAACCACGAAACAGGCTTTTGGCTTGGTCACTTCGTCCACGCATCAGGCAGCCTAGTCCCATAACCTTACAGGGACCGAAAGGCGGAGGCGTAGGGAAGCTGTCTGGTGGTGTGTATCCGGCCAGATATGATTGAACATTCCCGCTTAACCGTGGTACCTACCCCTCTGCTGTGTGTCAAAAACTCTCGGCGGAGGCGAAGGGGATGAGCTGGTTAAGTGCGTTTGTTACGGTGAATCTCATTGGAATCGGGTCGAACTTCGACAACTGTGGAACAGGCATTTCGTACGGCAGCGACAAGATCAAATTCCCTCACTGGGTCAACACTGTCGTCAACGCGGTCGGTTTTTGCACAGCCGTCCTTGGGGCGTATGCGGGTGAAGTCATCTCACACTATCTCACTGTCGCCGAAGCACAATGGGCTGCGTGCATTGTCCTCGTCTGCATCGGACTGTTCTTTTGGTACGCAGGTTACATCCACCCCCTTGTTTCGAAGGAACAGCGACAAATGGAAATCAAGAAACCAGGTTGGAAAGAGGGCATCATTCTTGGCCTCGCCTTGTCCTTCACCAACGTTGCCAGTGGGTTTGGAGCGACTGTCTCCCACGTGGCGGCCCTTTGGTCAACTGTAATCAGCATTACTCTCTGGGGCTACATCATGATTTGGCTCGGAAACGTGGTGGGCATCGGAGTCATTGCACGTCTTCTTGGGAAATACTCCTCCTTTGCTGCCGGCCTGCTACTCATTTTGGTCGGAGTTCACCAGGTGATGGGATAACTGTGGGGTTGGGGGGAACAGAGGATATGGTCAGCGACGTGTACGTGGGGGTACTCTTCTATTACGGAGAATGCATGCTCCGACCGACCGCCTGCCGATTCGTGTTCAAATACTACGCCCTCGCATGCTGCTAAACAATCTGGTCGCAGAGTGAGATGTGGGACAAGTTAACTACATAGAAGGCGGATCCATGCGCCTATCCGGATACAGGCAAGGGGTGAGGCTCAACGCGAAGCGTTTCCATATTCCCATTCCGTTCTCCCATGAGCTATACTTGGATCAAAGAACATCTGGTGATGGAGCTCACCGTCAACATCCCGCTGGGATAATGGCTCCTGCAGATTTGGCGACAGCCGACTGCAGGAGCCTTATTTATCTGTAACTCCCCCAGCAGCGGCGGTATTTGTGGTTCCCACACTTGTTGTGACTGTGTCGAGTGTGAGAATGGAGGGAATGCGATATGACGTTCACGAGTGTCCTGACACCTTCTAGCGGTTGGTCGGCGCAGACGACGATGCCTGAATTCTTCACCGACCTGAATCTCGATCAGGTCGTAGACGATTTAACACGCGGACGCGAGGACTACAATCTCAAGCCGTTCTTTTACACGCCAGCAACAACGACGGATGTCATTCATTTCCGACAGCAGGTGATGCGGGACGTCGAACGCCCACCGGTTCATGCTGTGATTGCGGACTTCGCGGAGGAGATGCAGCGGGTACGCAGGTATCAGAAGGAAATGCAACGCCTGTACTACCCGGCGCAGGAGAAGGCGTGGTTCCTGGAAATGGTGCAAATTTACTGTCGCGCTGCCCTGTTGCTAGCAAAGGGTCTGGACACAGTGGAACTGAAGTCACAGGGCCTGCAGACGTATCGCGAGAACCTGCGAGTGTACGTGTCTTCAGGTTCGTTTCGAAAGCTGGCGGACGATGTAGAAAACACGAATCGGGGTCTGCGGGCCATTCGATACTGCGTTTTTATCAAAGGAGATTCCGTGACCGTGCAGCCTTCTGGGTCGGAACCTGACTACAGTGTTGAGATTGAGGAGACCTTCGCCAAGTTTAGGCAGGGTGAGGTTAAGGACTACAGAGTTAAGTTTTCCGACTGGATGCAAATGAGTCACGTGGATGCGCTTGTCGTCGATGGACTCACCAAGCTGTTTCCAAATGAGTTTGCCAAACTGGAGCAATTGAATGTAGAACACCAGGATTTTTTGGACGAAGGAGTGGTCACATTTGACCGCGAGATCCAGTTTTATATGGTGTACATCAACTATATCTCGAGGCTCCGCAATCGTCGACTGGCCTTCTGTTACCCAGTTGTGTCGGACAACAGCAAAGAGGTAAGCGTAAAGGAAGCCGTTGACTTGCCGCTAGCGCAGAAGTTGGCAACCGATGGGGAGCCTGTGGTTCCAAATGATTTCTGGCTGCGAGGCAGGGAACGCATCCTCGTTGTGTCGGGTCCCAACCAAGGTGGGAAGACCACCTTCGCGCGCATGTTTGGACAACTGCACTACCTCGCCAGCCTAGGCTGTCCGGTGCCAGCCAAAGAGGCACAGCTCTACCTGTTCGATCAAATCCACACGCACTTCGAGCGGGAGGAGCACGCCGCAGACCGAAATGGCAAGCTGAAAGACGATTTGCTTCGGCTTCGGGACATCCTTGACCAGGCGACACCTCGCTCAATCCTAATCATCAATGAAATCTTCAGTTCCACGTCGCTCGAGGACGGGATCTACCTGGGCAAAAGGGCGATGGACGCCGTGATGCGGCTTGACGCCCCGTGCGTATTGGTCACCTTTATCGACGAACTGGCTTCCCTTGGCGAGCAGACGGTCAGCATGACGAGCACTGTGTGCGAGGACAATCCTGCAGTGCGTACGTTCAAGGTTATACGCCATCCTGCGGACGGTCTCTCCTATGCCCTGTCGATCGCGCAGAAACACCGCCTGACCTATACTCAGTTGAAGGAGCGGTTGTCATCATGAAGGTTCACCTGATGTATCCGGACCGAGACTTTGATCTCAACCAGACGCTGCCGCCAAACGCGCAAGAACTCATCGATGACCTGGCACTTACACCACTCTTCGACGCGATGGCACAACGCGACGAGTTCCTGTTTAACTCTGCCCGTACGGCGATTCTCTGTGGTATATCGGATCCAGGCACGATTGTCTACCGCCAAGACGTTCTGAAGGTTTTTCTGCGTTCGCCGGAGCTGGCACGGGAGATGTACGAACTCGCCTCAGAGACGCTGGAAGCGCGGCGCAAAAACTACCTCGGCATCTTCACGAAGAATCCGTCCGGAGTTATCTATCAGTCCGTCCGCCTGCTACAGTTGCTGATGGAGGCGCTGCACAAACTTCGGTCGATTGCAGATCAGAATCGCAACAGAGTTGAATCCGCTGGTTTAACTGCGCTGTTTGATATGGTTCAAGTTGAATTATCCGACGACTACTTAGAACGGGTGCGCGCCCATCTAAAACGCTTTGACATCGACAACGGAATGTTGTTACGCGTACAACTGGGTCCTGGGAACCGCGGTACTCACTACACGCTTGTGCAGGACGAGAACAGGGGGCCCAACTGGCTGGGTCTGGTGCTGGGCAGACGGCGCGGCTACACGTTTCACCTATCCGCTCGGGACGAGGCAGGTCATCGGGTCCTTGCAGAAATGAAGGACCGTGGAACGAACCAGGCCGCGAACGCGCTGGCACAGTCTGCGGACCACATCCTCTCGTTCTTTCACCAGCTCAAAGCGGAAGTGGCGTTCTTTGTCGGCTGCCTAAACGTGTCGGACGGTCTGGTGAGGATTGGTGCGCCCACATGCTTCCCGACGCCGCTTGACGCACGTGAGCGCCATTGGTACGCGCAGGGTATTTACGATATCTGCCTCTGCTTGAACACACAACAGCAGGTTGTCGGCAATGACCTGAGTGCTGACGGGAAGGACCTGTGGGTGGTGACCGGCGCAAATCAGGGCGGAAAGTCAACCTTTCTCCGCAGCGTTGGCATCACGCAGTTGATGATGCAAAGCGGGATGTTTGTACCCGCTCGGTCGCTGACTGCGAACACTGTTGAAGCAGTGTTCACACACTTCCGGAAAGAAGAAGATGCAGAGATGAACCAAGGGAAATTCGATGAAGAACTCAGCCGCATGAGTCACATCGTCGATCAGATCAGCCCTGAAGCCTTGTTGCTCTGCAATGAGTCGTTTGCCGCAACGAACGAACGCGAAGGTTCAGAGGTGGCGCGACAGATTATCGAAGCCTTGGTCGAACATAGCGTACAGGTGGTGTTTGTCACGCACCTCTATGCCTTTGCAGGCAAGCTGTACGGTGAGCAGAGGGAGGACACGCTGTTTCTTCGCGCGATGCGGACAGAGGAAGGGAAGCGGACGTTTCGGATTGAACCAGGGCGCCCGCTGTCAACGAGTTTCGGTCGGGATCTGTACGAGGAGGTGTTTGAACAGGCAACAACCGCTGCCCTAGAAGGAAAGCAGGGGTGAATACCGCCGATGTGGCGATGCCTGTCACTTGTGAAACAGGCGTCCCTGCAGCAGGATGGCAGGACCGGATGCGGACTCAAGCAACGGTTGGATGGTGGTCATAATGTCTTTCAGTTTTAAGGCTGGAATTACGGCCTCCATCGAGAGAGAGAGGTGATGTGCGGGATGGAACAACTGCGCCTTGTGAATGACATGCTCCTTGCCGAACCCTTCCAAGTTTCGCGCGACTGTGACCCAGTACAGGCCCTGCTGTTGCAGCATTTTGAGCAATGCCTCATACAAAGGGACATGGTGATATTGATCGTCTTCCTTCATGTATACGCGCAGCAGTGAATCCTCATCCTTCATTTTCTCTCTACCTCCCTCTGCTTTCATGTCCAACACTTCAGGAATCGTCACCATCTGACCGCCGACCTTTTGGACTGGCTCATTTACGCTGGCTACGATGCGGCTGATTTGATCGGTCGGTCCGTAGATCTGCATCTCGATTGGCAGCTCATAGGAGATGTACTCTGTATGAGCATCGAGAACGTGGCCTTTCTTGTCGAGGCCAGCTTCGCCTCGAAGGACCGTCACACCGGGATCGCCGTTCTCAAACAGATACTTGACGATATCCTCGAAGACGGGATTGCCAAAGGCCTTTGTCCGGTCGCTTTCGTGCAGGTAAATGTGCAGCAGTGTCCCGGATTCAGACAAAACAGACACCTCCAAATGCTACCAAACCCTTAGCTTGTTCATTCAGTGTAGCATATCGTTCGATACATTGTGGGGCAGGGAAGGGAAAGGTACAATGATGGCAGAGGGATGAGGCCCCCTTGACGAAAACCGCCGACGTCGGCTGATGGCTTCTACGAATCCTCGTAGCCGTCAGTTCTTTTTTGTGTCCAGGAAGGGCGACTACCACAATGCAGGAGGAAATAGTGATGCGCAAACGGTCCTGGTTGACGCCGATTGTGTGGGGATTCTCGCTCGCCTCTTTGTTTAGTGACATGGGACACGAACTTGTCACCGCACTTACACCGGGCTTCCTCGTAGCTCTTGGTGCTCCCGCCATCGCACTCGGTCTCATCGAGGGGGTGTCTGGGCTCGCGCAGAGCTTCGCCGGTTTGCGAGGAGGCCGAGATGCTGGCGCGGTCACGAACCGCCGCCCATGGCTCATCGTCGGGTACGCGGGCACGGTGCTCAAATGCCTGTATGCACTCGTCTCCGTGTGGCCTTGGTTAGTATTGCTCCGCACCGTCGCGTGGATCGCCCGTGGGTTTCGCGGGCCACTTCGCGACTCCTTGATCGTTGAAACCGTTCCGCCCGAAGCACTCGGGCGCGCGCTCGGCTTTCGCGAGGCAATGGACACGGTGGGCGCGCTGATTGGGCCACTCTTGGCCGTGTTTCTGCTCGGTGCCCTCGGCTACTCGAAGTTGTTCTGGCTGAGCGCCCTCCCGAGCCTGCTGTCTGTCCTTGCGATCGCGGTGTTCGTTCGCGACCCGCGTCAGCAATCACGAAAAACAGCGGACACTGCACGCGGCACGCCAGCCGATGGCAGTCAACCGACAGGTAATGCGAGGCTCCAGCTGCGGTCCTTGCCCTCGGCTTACCGCAGCCTCCTCGCCGCCGACACGATGTTCGCGATGGGCAATGTGGCACCAACCTTCTTCATTCTCGCAGCGACGACTGCGCTTGCCCCGGCATACGGAACAAAGACTGCGGCGATCATCGGGATCGCCCTCTACGCTTGGCACAACGTGGTGTACAGTTTGACTGCCGTGATTGCCGGAACCGCAATTGACCGCGTCGGATCGCGGCCGGTTTTGCTTGCCGGCTACGCTATCCTGTTCGTTGCCCTTGTGGGCTTCGCGGCCGCACCTGCCGCAATCTGGTTCTATGCGATTCTGTTCACTCTGACCGGCCTCTCTACGGGCACCCAGGACGCCGCGCAGAAGACGTATGTCTCGCTCAGCCTGACCGACCCTGTGAAGGGGAGCGGTCTTGGCCTCCACGCTGCTATGCTCGGCATCGGCGCTCTAGTCTCCGCTGCACTCGCTGGCGGTGTGTGGACGCTCGGCTCGCACGTGCTCGCTTTTGCGCTGGCTGCCGTCTTTGCGCTGGCGGGTTTTGTGTGGCTCGCAGCGAGGGTGCCAAATCTGGAGGCGAAGATAGCGGGAAAATAACGAGAACTGAAGCGGGCAGGAGTTCAGACGTTGCTTTTCGTATCCCGCTGAAATAGAGCGTTTTGTTGAGTAGGAGTTGGTGGTGAAGGATTTAGACATCAAACGGTAAGAGACTAATGGCTTTTATCCGGGGGAACTCCGGACAGAAACCATTCTTGTGTGATCTGCACCCGTATGGGGTTGACCGCGCCAGACACTCGAACGGAGGTCGTCCATGTCGTTCAGCCCGTGCAAGAGCGCCGCATCTTTTGGCAACAGCGTTTCCTTAACAAACAGTTTGCGCAGATCGCGGTACGGCTGAACAATACTCGGCCCGCGCTTGCTCGGACTTACTCCTTCTATTGGTCGAGAACTCTTTGTTGAGCGGCGTCACCAACACGATGCGCGGCAACTCGACCAGTTGTGGAGCCACGGTATTGCGCCGTACGTGTGCTTCGCGGCGCCACCGATCGTGTCTCTGTTAGTCCCGGTGCTCACCTTGTTCATGGCGTTCACTTGAGAAGGGCTAGCTTTGTCGAGGACAATCAAGATCAGTGTGATCGCTTCAAACGTCAACGTCACTTCCCAGATGGTTCGCTTCACAGTCGACACGGCGTCTTTGCTGAGGACGTGATGGAAGAGTGGGCACGGTATGTCCCCATCGACCGATCAACAGACTAAGGGGCCGCGCAGCAGTTGAATGACCAGTTCGAGGGTCAGTAAAATTACAACCGCAACGACTATTAGCAACGCCGTACGCCTGACCTGCCAACTTGCGTATCTGTTCATTGACGTTCCTGTCACACAAACCGCCGTGATAGCAGACCGCGCGTTTGACGTCGTATGTTGCCAAGTTGGTGAGCGACCGGAGGGCCTCTGCCATGTCGGGCGTGCACTCCTTGTTGGGACCCGTCAATTTACCGTTTCTGCACTCACTGGCATCAGCGACAATCAGAGTTTTGGTGTTGCGGTGGTAGATACTCATGTGACCGGGCGTGTGACCCGGTGTGTAGATAACAGTCAGTCCTCCTGCCACGGGCAGCACGTCGGCGTGGTTGACCATTATGTCAACGCGTACCTTGGGCACTGGACCTCTCGACGCGTTGTGTTTCATTAGTGGCTTTTCGCCTTCGATATACGGCGTATCCTTCACATGAGCAATCACCAACACCCGATGCCCCACAGCGGCGAGTAATTCCTCGGCCCCGGCCATGTGGTCTACGTCCTGATTCGTGAGCACGATCCATGTCAGTCGCTCCAGCGGCACACCGGCTGCTTCCATTTCGTACCGTATGGTTGGCACCATTCCAGACAGTCCTGCGTCAACAAGTACTGCATCCTTGTCATCCCAAATTAGAGTCGGATGAATCTCCACTTGGTATCCGCCCATGTCGGTCGACAAGTCGAGCATGGCAATTCCGTCCGTAACTTGCTTCATCGTGGCCATTCTCCTCGCGTCAGGTTGTACCTTACTTACAAGCGTCATACGGAATGACGTCCCGCAACGATGTGAAAGAGAGTTTGGGCTTCCTTGGTGACTCCACTGTCTTCCCGCAGTCCTATGTTTTAGTGATGTGGTGGCGTAACTCGTACCCCAGGATTCTAACCTTTTGTTGATTCTTCGTGACTCGTTTGGTTGAGTACCTTTGCAACCCGTTTGACAGTCTTCATGGTTGCCTTCAACATGTAGATAGCTGCGATTATCCGGATAGAAAACAATCCAGCTACGACAATAGATACAATCCAAAGCATTACATCGAGCAGATCATGGTGCATGTGCCTCTCCTCCTGATATGTGTTGGCCGGTTCATCGGACAGGAGAGGAAACGCAAAGAATACCAATATCTCCCTGCCCACTTCTTGCGGGGTCAGGAGTCATTGGCGTTTTAACGCAATAAATCTCGAATTCAGCGAACTCCACCGCTGAGGGTATTCAATAAACGAATCCTTAGCCATATGATATCTCGTCGGTTTTGGAACGTCAAGTTCTTCCGTGTCGGCCTTCCACTGGCGCCTCGTTGTTACCGACACTTGCAAGATATAGGCGCGAATCTAATTGATTTGCATTTCTTGAAAAGTGTAATTAAAGTTACGTTGTGTAGGTAGGTGATGGAGCTCACCTTAACCGCCCATTGGGATAATGGCTCCTGCGGTCTTGTTGGCCCGCAGGAGCCTTATTTTATTTTTTTATTATTTCTTGACGTGTTTGGCACGTTACGAGGATGGTGTCGCTTGTACACTAACAACACGCGTGATAGAAACCCCATCATGAATTTGTACTTGGAAAGTATCGGTGAAAAACTCCTGCTGAGTGCGGAAGAAGAGGTCGAGCTAGGCAAGCGTGTGTCGCAAGGAGATCGGGAAGCGGAGAAGAAACTGGTCGAGGCGAACTTGCGACTTGTGATTAGTATAGCAAAGCGGTATGTGAATCGTGGGTTGGAACTGGAAGACCTCGTTCAGGAAGGAAATATGGGGTTGATGACGGCGGCAAGAAAATTCGATTACACAAAGGGATTCAAGTTTAGTACATATGCAACTTGGTGGATTAGGCAGGCGATAAGTCGGGCTTTGGCAGAGAAATCGAGAACCATTCGGTTACCTGTACGTTCCTTTGAGGCCATGCAAAGGATTCAGAAATTCCAGTATCGGATACTAGCCGAACGGGGGACTGAACCAACGGTTGAGGAGATCGCGAGTAAATTTGGAGTCAGCCCTGAAATGGTCACTGTGTTACAAAGCATGATCCATGACCCGCTTTCACTTGAGACCCCAATCGGTGAAGAAGAAAACGTGCAACTGAAGGAGTTCGTAGCGGATCCTGGGTCAGACATTGCGTTTCAAATCGTTGAACAGCATGCCAGAAGACAGGCAGTGGAACAGATACTTTCCACCCTTAGTGCCAGGCAGCGGGACATTATTCGCTTGCGGTTTGGATTGGGTCGATTTGAGCCGAAGACCTTGGAGGAGGTTGCGCGACTATACGGGCTGACACGCGAGCGCATTCGTCAAATTGAAAGCGGCGCTATGCAGAAATTGCGCCTAAACGCGTTCGTTGATTATGCCACATTGACAGACGAATGAAAATGAGAGTGGATCTTAGTTCACCCTATCTGTCTTAACCTGTCTCGGCTGCATAGTGATGTATCTCCCAAGACCACCGTCTCACGTCACGCAGGTTCACGCCTGTAGTTCAATTGAAACGGGTGACACCCAGCTGCTGAACACACGGCTCAAGCTGGTCCGAACGGTCTCTGAAGGTAGTCACAGGGCAATCTGCTTGCTTTAACGTCATCTTCGGAACTCCTCATCAATCGACAGATGTCGAACCGGGGGCGGAGAACAACCCAATCCACGCTGGCGCGTGGGCACAAACTAGCGATCGACACCTGCATAGGACAGCCCCAAGCTCGCGTCAATGACCGGAAAGTCGGTTTGGATGTTGCCGTTTGCGGTGGCGAGTCCAAAGACTGGCCAGATCCAACTCGAAGCGGAGCGGACACCGAAAAACTTGACGCGCCCGTCTTCGACAGCGACGACGTGGGCGATCCGGCCGCGCGGCCCCTCCACTGTTCCAACACCCCAGCCCTCAGTCTGAGCGCGGATGGCAACGCAGGCGCCCCTTGGGTTCGCGTTGGCTAGCTCGCTGGCGAGATGGCGGACCATAGCGACTGACACGTGCCACTCGGCGACACGCACGTCAAACCTGGCTTTCGCATCACCAACTCCAGTCCCGGCCGTACACACTTCGTACCCTGCATTCTGGAACTTCGGTGGGAAGTCGTTTCGAACGTCTGTCGTGATCCCGCATGCCCGCGCGGTGGGACCGACTAATCCATACTCGTCTACCCAGGCTCGGTTCACAATGCCTGTACCGACAAGGCGGTCGACGAACGATGGCGTTCGCCGGAGCAACCGGACAAAGCGAGCGAATCGCTTGTCGATGGCCAGCAGACGAGATTCGAGGGTCGGCATCACAGCCTTCCAATCCAGACCGGATGCGCGAAACAGCTGGATGGAGCCGCGAAGGTAGCGCGACCCAGAGAGGCCACCAGCCAGCCTCAAGCACTCCTCTTTCACTCGCGCCAACTGTGCTTGCCCAACGGTCATGCCGGCAGCGGATGCGAGTTGGGATAGGTCGTGCGCGTAGTTGTACATTCGTTCGAGTTCTATCCAGAGTTGGCGCTCGCGCTGAATCTCTACCGGCGCACGCCATTGTATCGCTCGCTCCACCGCCGTAACGTATGCGCATGCGTGGCTCGCAGTCGCCGTGCCGGAGATGCGTTCCGAGATGAGCAGGACGTGGTCAATGGGCTGCCCAATCGCCAGTTGTTCAACGCCGCGGTGCTTGTAAAACAGCTGCAGCTGCATGTGCATGATTTGCTCTCCGACGGTGTCAAACATGAAGAAACCGGACTCGCTGACGTCCGCTCGCACCGGTCCGAGCGGTAGTGAGAAGACTCCAGCGCCTTGTGCTCGGCCCTGAAGTTCGAAGCGATGTGGCTGCAAGAGTGGAACGAGGTCCGGATGTCCCAATGGCTCAAAGCCAGTCCGTTCCCATGCCTCACGCTCTGGCCACAGGAGCGCAGGCCAGTCGTTGGCGAGCGACGGCCAGGGCTCGCTGTCGGAGAGAGCCGCCGCGATCCACAACTCCTCTCCGGTTCCCGGTTGCGCCAGAACAGCTAGCAGGGAATTCTTCTCTTGTTCTCGGATCGCGCCGTAGTACAACAACTGCCACAGGGGTGCACCATCTGCCCGTCCGTCGCTGCGGCAATATTGAAGCAGCGCTTTAGAAAAATCGCTCAGACTGTTGGCCTGATATACATCATGGGACGTGGCCTTAAGAGTATCTCGGTTTGGCAGTTTGTACATGGTTCATTCCCCCTGGTGATAGGATGGCTGTGTGCTCTGTGGCGCCACGGCTGGAGTGAATGCTATGGAGGTCCTTCCACTTGTCAGCGTAGCGGACGAGCCCCAATCCTCGAAAATGCAAAAATGACTCCTATCCAGATGGATTATCTGGATAGGAGCCATTAGCCTGGTGGCGTTTGATGGCGAGCTCCATCACCTTCGCGCAACCGCGTAAGTAACGCTCTAGGTCCATTGTATGCTGGATTGCGAAAGAAGGAACCGATCATCTTCCGGAAGTTTGGTACTCTGCTGAATGTAGTCGTGCAGCAGTACCATGTTAAAGGTCTTAGGATGTGAAAGGGAGCGATTTCCGTAATACATTGTGGATTTACTGTCTTGTGAGAACGTTTAATTGGACATGGCGTGGTTTTGCTACCTACAAATATACCAAGGAAGGAAACTCTAAGATCTGGATTGGAACCATTGTCCGTTGCGTTATCTCGGCACTGGTGTTGATGTTCATCGCTTTCCTTGTGCCAGGCTTCAGCATCGCAAACTTCTGGTCTGAGATTCTCGCAGCTGTCGTCATCGCGATGCTTGGATGCATAGTTGAGGCGATCATCGGCACACAACTTACCCGGTGGTGGCGAGGAGTAGTTGGTTTCATCGCGAGCGCGGTCGTGATTTGGGTGGCATAATTCGTTGTGCCTGGAATGACAGTCACAACATGGGGAGCCACCTTTGCCTCGCTGGTCATAGGAATCATTGACCTTATTGTACCGGTCGAGGTACGTGGGAGGATGACCAACGTTCAGTGAGGAAAAGGGCCTCCGATTTGAGGCGACAGTAGGCCAATGAAATAGGGGAAGAAGGGTTCGTGGCATCAATACACGCGAGCTGATCGCCTTCAGAACTGCTTTGTACACACGTTCCATGTAAGCAAGGTTTTAAGTACCCTCGTGATGAGATATACTGATGGTAATATCAAATTGGTGATGGAGCTCACCGTAAACTACCCATTTGGGATGATGGCTCCTGCGAATGGATTTGACCATTCGCAGGAGCCATTTGTTTTTTCTTTTTTTCGAGGGCTTATAACACAGTGCCGTGGGGGAGTGGTCTCTTGGCAGAGTTTTGGATGAGAGTGCGAATTGAAGGTGGTGCATGTATTCCGCAGCTGAGTTTTTTAGCGGACCCGGCGGGATATGACAATCGAGAAGAATTCTTTGAACAACTGCAAGAGACAGAGCTAATCGTAACCGTATCTGAACTACAAGAGTGCTTGTTAGGTGAGGCATTCGATGCAGACGAGGCATTCACGGTGTTGTATTCTTTGGCAGAGGTCACACAACTTCTGAAGGATTCGGGTGTTGTATTCCTTTGGATGAACATGCCCTTTGACGTACGCCAAACGTTTGCCTCGCGTAACGCAATTCCTGTTACGCGGAAGATGACGCCGCTGGAACAGGCGATGGTTGTCCTTCGACACTTGAGGGCGTCCCGTCATAAACAGGCAGAGTGGCTCCGCATCGTTGAACGATATCTGACGCTAACGAAGACAGATGCGCAAGGTCGTACGCTGAAATCCCTGGTTCTGAACGGGACTATTTCAGAACTCGAAGAGTACGCGAATTGTGGGCAGGTCAGCTACGTAGAGAATGCTTTGGTGCCAAAACACGTTGCCACGGGCTATCTACTAGCCTCATTTGCCGCGTTCATAGATCCGGCCCGTAGCGAGTTCTGGCTCCAGACCCTGTGGGCTACATATGACCAAGACCTACGATATCTGGAGCAGATCCTCCACACCATGCAGGTCGAGACTTTTTTTCGTGCACACGGAGATAAACACAAATCACGCGAGAGGAGTGATTTGGCTCGAAAAGTCGAAGAACTGGAAGATGAGATACAGCAGTTAAAAATGAACCATACTCAGGAAATAGATGAACTCATGGACATTGTCAACAGCCTCTACAAGCGATCACCCATTTCAGTTCGGCAACTGTCGGAGGAACAGCATCAGCGAATCCTGCAGGGCCGCAAAATTGCTGTTGTTGGCGATGACACCCGACACCACATATATCGGGTTCTTCTTGAGGAAGAAGGTGCTGAGGTGATTCTGGTTCCTGGCTTTTCAAAAATGAACCAGGGGGCAGATATTCTCTCCGGCGTTGACGGGGTAATTTTTGTGACTGCGTACAGTAGTCATACTTTGTATTACGCTTTAAAAGCCCGCCGTCAAATTTCCACATACGTTATGGTGAACCGCGGTGGGATGTTGTCGTTCAAGAACGGGATACTGGAGTTATCCAAGAAAATTGCTCCGATCGCGGCCCTTTATTGACCTAGCAGGTGAATATGCATCCGGGTTCCTTTCCCAACAATCGAAAATGTTCAATATTTGTCTATCAGTAGCGTGTAGTGGTGCTATTGGCACTGCTGTGCTATAATTTGATAGCATGTTTTGCGTGAGGTGATGGAGCTCGCCGAACAATGCCCGAAACGGGATGATGGCTCCTATGGTTAGTAACCATAGGAGCCTTTTTCACGTAGAAGGAGGGTTAGTCATCGTAGCTTTGGCAATTATGGCGGGTGGTTTTCTTGGGGGATTCTGTCGATATCTGCTTCAGTACCTGCTTCCGACACCAAGTTCGTTCCCACTGGGAGTACTTGTTATAAATTTGGCCGGAAGCTTCCTGCTTGGTTTGTTTTACGCACTTGCTGATACGTATGGTTTTCGGAACTGGATTCGGGCGGGAATTGGGACAGGGGGCATTGGTGCGTTTACGACTTTCTCGACTTTCGCGGTTGGTATCTCCCAGTTAGTAGCTGGGCATATCCTTCTTGCCGTGATATATGCCATCGTCAGTTCTGTTGGTGGGGTCCTTAGTGTGATGGTTGGAGAATACTCATTTCGATTCATACCTAGGTTTACTTTGTCTGTGACGGATGAGTCCGAGGAGGCGTCCATGTAGTTGAGTGTTTCTTTGGCAATAGTGGCTAGTGTCGGGGCGAGCGTGGGAGCAGTTTTACGGTACTACCTTGGCCGATTGATTTCCAACTTGGTAGACAGTATTTTCCCATGGAGTACGTGGATTATAAATATGCTGGGAACGTTTTTGTTGGTACTGTTTGCACAGACATTGGGGAGTCATCATCTGGTATGGTGGACACTCCTTGGTACCGGGTTCTGCGGGGGGTTTACAACCTTTTCAACAATGTCGGTAGAAGCCCGAAACTTAATGCGCATTCGCAAAGTAACTGCAATATGGTATCTTCAGAGTTCCGTGTTCGTAGGATTCACTATAGCCCTTATGACGAGGTGGATGTAGCAGGCTCTCGGATCACAACCGCAGAATGACCAGCACTTCTTCTTTGGAACTCCTTAAGCCCCTGTGTATCCTACTAAATGTATGGAATGCGAGGTGCTTCGAAGTGTCACGTGGAGTGTATGTGGAGATTCTGACTTACGACGATGAGCGGCTACGTCCATTCGGCAAGCTGGTATACCGTGAAATTACCGAATGGCTGATCCCGGCTGGCATTCAAGGATATACGGTGGTTCGCGGGGTATATGGGCTTGATCGCAATGGACATTTTAAGAATGCCTACTCTGAGTATGCATGCGACAATTTGCCCGTATCCATACAATTTTTTGCGGAGACGGACGTCATAGGTCAGCTCAACACTTTGTTCAATCGCCAACTGAAGATCCCGGTTGATGTCATAGAAGTCCCTGCAATCGATCTGTCGGTAACGAAATTAGAGGTAATGACCTCCAGTATCCACGAAACAGGGGGAGCCGCTCTCAAGGTTTACCTCAACGGATCAGAAATGGTTCTCGGAAGACCACTCATTTCTGAACTAGTACGAGTATTAAAGAGAGATGGCGCCATATCGACACTCGTCTATCGAGGATTAAGCCGATATCGAACCTCGCATGATATTCCTTCACATCGACTCCGTGAGTCAATCATCGTTGACGCCATTCTAGAGGCCGAAACTGCGATACTAACACTAGCCACTCTAGAGCCTCTTCTGTCCTACTCTTCTGGACCTGCCGTCGTGATTCCGGTGACTATCATGCAGTCATATGGCATAAGTACTGGCCCAGCAATCGGTACTGATACTAAGGTGGCCCAAAGGACGGTTTCCGGACCATTGCGACGTATTACAGACCTCTGGAGGAGATGACTGTACGGTTACTTGGCAATAGCCGTCACTTTCCTGGACTTGCTCATTCTCGTTGACGTCTACGAAATCAGGGCTTAATGGTTTAGAACCTGACCCCGCTCGTCTTTGATTGTTGTAGAGAATGCGTTGAAATTCGATAACATTGGGATCGAGATGTCATATGTTACACAGAACCTTGGCTGCACGCCAGTGCAATTAGATGCGATCCGTTCATGGCCTCAGTCTCATTCCAGTAGGATCGCCAACTATAGGCCTGTGGGACAACAGCCGTGTCCTTGTCTTTCAAACGCTCGTACGATGTAGAAAAACTCTATGGTGATGGAGCTCACTAGAACATCCGTGAGGATAATGGCCCCTGTGATCAGGCGATCGCAGGGGCTTTTTCAATAGTGGACCAGTTCCAGATTCGATTTGCCTCGGCAAACTGGGATGTTAGCTGGATTGGGGGGAGTGTCGAATGACAGGCTGGCTGCAGATCCTTTCCGGGCTGATGATGATTGCCATTGGAATTGGACAGTGGAGGAACCACTTCGCGTCATGGAGGAACTTGATGGATTGCGTCCGGATTTTGTTCTACGCGGACACAAACTTCCGGTCATCGTGGAAGTGTATGGACGAACCGGAGACCCGGCGTACGACGAACACAAGGAGATCAAGCGCACCATCTATCGCACATACGAACGTGAGGGTTTGATCCACTACGTGGAATGGGACGTGAGCGAAAGACGCGGGAAGGAATCGTTTCTCGCACAACTCAACGCACTCCCCAAGTAGATGGTAGACTAGATCAAGCACCTACCTTGGGGGTCGCTCCCTGCCGCAACTGTGTTGTGGGAGGGGGTGAGGCCGAATGAGTGTATCCAGCGCGCTCAGTCTGATGATTGAGTTTGCCGCGTTCGTCGTGGCACTGCTGTCTCATTGTAGCCGTGGTTATTCTTGCCACAAGACGCAAGTAAACCGCCCCCAATAGGTTCGCGCCAGTGGGACGGTTTACTTGCTCATCAGACATTTGAAGGGCAGGGACAACGCCCAAGGCGTTGGTGCCCGGGAGTCGAGGGTGCAACCTCGGCTCTCTTTTCATGTTTAGTTTAACATAGCGCAATTATACGTCAACGTTTTGAGTGACCATACAAAGTGGCGACATTTTGGCGTGATATCCTGTGCGATCGGAGTTAGTATAGGTGTAAATGGTGGGACGGGAGGGTATGCAGATGGGTCTGCAGGTTGAAGTGGTTCACCGAGGTCGTAGGCACCACCTGTCATATGAGGAGTTGGCGACTGGTGGGGAGCAGGTTCAAACGTTGCTCCACGAGCTCTATGAAGTTGGCGCGGTACTGTTGTGCACTTGCAGACCTGAGCGCCCTGTTCCCATGCATATGCGACGCATCCGGATTCGCCCTCCGACGTATGCGGTCGTCACCAACCCATACCACGAACATGCGCGGGATTGCCCGCGCCATCACATGAGACCGGCCTACCAGAGCGTACGCAAACAACCTCTCGTGCAACCGGCGAGCGATAGCCAGGGTGGCGAGGTGGGCGGAAGGAAGCGGGGGACACCATTTGTGCCGAGCTTAGGCGAACTCAACGACGCACAACGTGAAGCGGCAACGCACAAGGACGGACCCTGTATCGTGATCGCGGCAGCTGGTTCGGGCAAGACAGCCATGCTCATTCAACGGATTAAGTTCCTGATGGACAGCGGTGTCCCTGCACGGCGTATTCTGGCTTGTACGTTCACCAAGAAGGCAGCAAGCGAAATGAAGACTCGTTTAATTGGGGTGGCAGGGGACTCCGGTAAAGAAGTCACGATTGGCACGATCCACTCCGTGGCGTACCGAATGGTGTTGCCGCACTTGGGTGACGGGTGGAGGGTTGTGGCCGAACCATCCTGGCTTGTCGAACAGGCATTGGAGGAACCGAGCCAATACAATCCCCACGCAGTAGGGGGCATCATGAAGCCGGCCGATGCCATCACGGCGGTCTTCAAAGCAAAGGCGGATGGATTGTGGCCAAGCCAGGTGGAAGGGAAACTTGGGCAAGTCTACGCGGCATATGAGGCCATCAAGACAGACCGTCAGCAGATAGACTTTGAAGACCTTTTGCTGCAGGCGATTGAATTGTTTCGCAGCGATCGGGAATTTGCAAAGCGTTGGCAGAATCGGTGGGACTACGTCCTCGTCGACGAATTTCAGGATACGAACATGGCCCAGTGGATGTTCATCCTGCAGGTGGTCCAGAGGACGAACAACCTGTGTGCAATCGGAGACGACTGGCAAGCGATATACTCCTTCAGAGGCAGCAAGCCTGAGTTGATGGGTCAATTCGTCAAACAGTTTCCCCAGGCGAAAAAGGTGTTCTTGACGACGAACTATCGGTCTCATGACCTCATTGTGGAGTTGGGGAATCGCATCATCGACCTGAACCGTGGTCACCAAGTGAGCAAGAAGGTCGTCGCCAATCGGGAAATGTCCGCCGACGCGGTGACGCAGGTGGTCACGGTTCAAACGGACATTGAAGAGGCAAAGTTTGTGGCAAGCGAGATTGCGGACTTGCACAAGCGGAATCCGGACGTGCCGTGGAGTGAGTACGCCATCTTGTACCGGACCAACATTCAGTCCCGGGTGTATGAAGAAGCGCTCGCAGAGCTGAAGATTCCCAACCACGTGGTCGGTGATGTGCACTTTTACGAGAACAGAGACGTGAAGGTGATACTGGACTACCTGCGCACGACCCAGGACACATCAGACGCGTCCGTCTGGGGGCATCTACTCAATCGGCCACGACGGTTCATTCCAATCGCCGTGGTCAAAGAGATGCAGCAGGCCGGCTGGAACGCGGTCGCGCAACATCCGAAGTGTCAAGGGTTTGTCCAATGCGTCCAACGTCTAAAACAGATTGTAGAGCCTGCCAAAGCCATTGAGTGGCTGGTGAGCTCCCAAAAAGGTCTGATTCGGGAACAGGATGAGGACGACCCTATCAAGTGGGTTGACTCACTCATCACATCAGCGTCCAGGTACCGGACGGGTCCAGAGTTTCTGCGGTATGTCGAGTGGATCATCGAGCAGAGCAAAAAACCGAAGAAGGATGCAGTACAGCTGCTTACAATCCACCGGAGCAAAGGACTCGAGTATGAGAATGTGTTCGTCGCTGGACTGGCAGAAGGGTTGCTGCCTCACAACAAGTCGACGACCAAGGAAGCAATCCGGGAAGAGACGCGCCTGGCATACGTGGCAATTACGCGTGCAAAGCAGAATCTGTATCTCCTTGCGGCAAACAAGTACGGTGACAAGCAACGGGCCATATCGAGGTTTGTGAGGGCGTTGCAGGAAGCGTAAGGGCGAAGTAGCACTGGAAATCGCTAATCTAAGCGGATGCCTCATGCTAAAGTAGAGTTGTATCAAAAACTTGGGAGGTAGTTGAATGAACAAGTCTCAGTTAGCCAGCAAGGTTGCGGAAGGCGCAGGACTGACGCAGAAACAGGCGGAAGCGGCGGTGAACAGCGTTTTCGGCGCGATTGAGGAAGCCCTCGCTGGCAAGGAGAAGGTCCAGGTTGCCGGCTT
Source organism: Alicyclobacillus sp. ALC3 (assembly GCF_028751195.1). Taxonomy (GTDB): domain Bacteria; phylum Bacillota; class Bacilli; order Alicyclobacillales; family Alicyclobacillaceae; genus Alicyclobacillus_L. Next base: position 20,029 of record NZ_CP066785.1, on the reverse strand, counting down.
CGGCACATTTGAGACCCGCCCTCGGGCAGAGCGTACAGGACGCAATCCACAGACGGGTGAGGCGGTTGTTCTCCCTGCGACGGTGGTTGCAGCGTTCAAGGCTGGTAATGCGCTGAAAGAAGCGGTACGAGGCTGACTCAGGGGTTCGCCCCTGTGCCGGAGTGGTCCTGTTGATCGCTCGGGCAGAAGGGTGAACGGACTGTGTGTCGTACTTGTGCGTGGCGTAAAGAGAAGCCTCTGACCACCGGGGGCTTTTTGTTTACGTAAATTTCTTTCTAAAATCATCGTCAAGACAATTTACGTACTGTCATGACAGTGTTAAGATGAATACATCAAAAGGAACACGAAAGGGAGCGGTTGGGATGGTGAAAGTCGTTATCGTAATGGACAGAGATAAGATGGTCTACAACGTATACGCCGACGACAATGGAAAAGTGTTGCGTCACATGGACTATCAAGGAAACATCACCTCGAACGCCCGTGCGAAAGAAGCGTGTATGGCTCTTGTGCACCAGTGGAACGCCAAGACGATAGAACGCCATGTCATTGAAAACGGTGTAGAGACAGTCGCCGGTGCTGTGACGCTTTAGTCTAAAAAACCGAAAGGGTGAAGGGTGTGCAGAAACAATACGAGGACGAAATAAACAACTTTTTGAAAGAGTTTTACGGTGCAACTGACGAGGAAGTTTCCATCCCCACCGAAACCGAAGAGGAATACAAGGTGAATCACCCCGGATGGGCGGAAAGATTACAAAACGAGGATAAATAGGCATCTCAAAAAGCCAATCAAAGGAGAAACAAAAATGAAACGCATCGCATTGACGGACGGTAGTAACACGTGGTTTGACGCGGATCGCGCAGAACGGTTTGACGAGGACACGAACTGGAACGGAAACAACTGGATTAGCGTAGCAACCGGGTCGCAGTGGGAGCATGAAGTCGTGTACCGCACCGCCAGCGGCAAGTACGTGTTGCACACCTGGAGCAACTGGGAGGGCACGCTCGACACGTACAGCGCAATCGACGAGCAGCAAGCGTTTGACTGGCTACTCGCCAACGACCACGCTGACGCCATCCCGAAGGAAGAAGACGAGGCGCGAAGCCTCGATGCAGGTGAGACACCACGACGGACGGTGAGAATACCGGATGACTTGTGGCAGAAGGCGCAGGAGGGTGGGAATGCGAGTAAGCTGATTATCGACCTGCTGACTGCACACTTTGCAGGGAAATTTCTATAAGGCTGCGTTTGGGATGACGGAAGAAGTGAAGGTTTTGTCGGGTGAGTTGGTGCGTGTGTTCGGAATGTGGGTAGGTACACCGTCCGAGGAACTTTTAGAGGATAGTGGAACCGTGCTGGATTGGATGCGCAACGAGACGACGCTGGATGTCGAGGCCATTTCTCAGCAAACATGGGACGCAGCATGGGAATTGTTCGACCGGGCGACAGGACGTGCGTAGTAGTCTCAACAGTCACATCCTTGCAATCATAGACGCGGCTGTGCCGCCAAAGGAGGAAGGCAAGATGGAGTGGAAGGCGCTTGTGTATCACGCGGTAACGGATGGGTTAGTGCAGGCATCTGATTTGACGCAACTTGGTAGCCCGGATGAAGTTTTGTTCGGTCACTCCGACCATTTGCAAATCATCGGGCACGCGAAAGCCGATACGGACTATGGCGTTGGGTATTACGCCGGTCGTCCGGGTCTCATCGACGACACCACTGACGGTGATATGGCGTTGTACTACATGCCGGTCGGCACCGTCTATGAGCAAAAGTATGGTGGGTTCGCGTGGGAGGTTGTGTGATTGGACCGCCAACGCATCATTGACACCATCCGGAAGTGGGTAGAGGACGGTCATGTACCGTCCTCGAAGTATGCCCATGACCGCAATCGACGCGTGTGGCAGTATGCACGAGACCTGTTTGGCGACTGGTACGCGGCTGTGGAGGCGGCAGGAATTGATCCAGCCCCCATCGTTGCGAAGCAAAAGGCAATCAACGCACGCAACCGCCAGAACGGTCGCACACCGGACGCATGGCGCAAAGCGGCTGCCACACGCACGGGTCGCAAGCGGTCGGAGCGTGAGCGGAGTGCCATCTCTCGTGGTTGGCACCAGTCCGACGCGGCAAAGGAGCACCTGGAGGACATCCGCGACGCCGGACCCAAGGACGACGCCTTTAAGTTGGCAACGTCCCTAGGCCAGCGTCAGCACTCTGTCAGCGACGAGACAAGGCGCAAGATTGGCGACGCGGCACGAGGGCGTGAGAAGTCGGCCGAGACCATCGCAAAGTCACGCAAGCGGTTGACGTATGATGCGGCGGAGGAAATCAGGCGATTGTATGATACGCACGAATTCACACAGCCACAGTTGGCACAGATGTACGGCATCAGCAAGTCGCACGTGCATCTGATTGTGACGCACAAAGTGTGGCGTCACCCTCGCTGATGCGGGGGCTTTTTGTTTTGGTGGCCTTGTATGTTCTGGTGTGAGTTGCCTATACTTATAACATACAAGACGCACACAAGAAGGTGTGGCCGTGGCAATCCAGCAAGACGGATGGAGTATCGTCGCGCAGTATCGCAAGTGTGGCAAAGCTGGCTGCAAGGTGTGCGCAGAAGGCCGCGGGCATGGGCCTTACTACTACGGCACGAAGACGGTAGATGGACGCCGTGTGAGCCGATACTTCGGCAAGAATACGCCTGGTGAGGATGCACAAGACGACTCACAAGAAGCGGTTGCAGCGCTACGTGCGGAACTGGACACTCTGCGTAGCGAGAACACAAGACTGTATGCCTTGGTCGAAGAACTGCGGGGACAATTGGCAATGCGACACCCGTCCGGGCTCATCGAACTGGAGGAGGATACGGAAGTCGCGGACACAAACGTGCCCCCAATGGAGTCTACACACGTTGACGACGTTCAAGGCTTAACCGCCAATCAACAGGCGGTGTTGTCGGCGCTCAGACGGGAATGCGAGGCTGACAGATGGGTTACTGTGTTGTCTCTCGGTCGGAGAATGGGGTACCCCAACAAGTCAGCATCAAGCCGGACGCTGCCCGTTCTGAGACGGCTTGCAGCGCTTGGGTACGCAGAGGAAATGGAACGTAACAAGTTCAAACCTACGCAGGATTACGACACGCACACATCTGAGACTGTTCTTGTGCCACATGGAACACAAGAGTTGACGAGAGTCCAAGTTGAAGCAATGTGGACCGAAGAGAGCGCATTGATTGAGGCCAACCAAGATGTTTTACAGGCAGCCCACGACAGTTTCATCCGAGGCTTGTTCCGAAACACACAAGACGAGCATACAAGGCTAAAAGGTGGGTCCGGGCAGCGTCCATACGTATGCCCCTTTCGCTCATCAGGCCGTGGTGCCCATCGCACGTTTGCAAGCGCAGAACGCCTTGTACGCTCAGCTGTGCCGTGGCTCATCGAGACAACCACGCACACCCAGCAGCGCGTGAATCAGTCTAAGCAGCGTGTAGCGGACAAAATCGAGGAACACAAGCGGCGATACATGAACATGTCCATGCCTGCTCTGTTGCAACTGAAGGAACGTATGGAGACATCAATTCGCTCTGGTATCACAATCGAGTGGACACTCAGCATGCCGGAGTTGCAGGAACAGTTGAAGTTGATAAGCGAAGTCATTCAAAAGCGTGGACTAAATTGATACCACACACAAGGCTGGTGAATCACATGGGGGATTTGGGCTGGACTGGGTCGGACAGCACACTACTGGCGGCCGCCGACATAGAGACGTTGGCTGGCGAAGTTGCAGCCGAAATCACCGACGAGCAGTATGATGGGTACAAGGCTCGGAATCCGGTTTTGGCCGCGGTGATCGCATTCAACCTGTGCACTCTTACAAATTCAGAGCACTGGCAGGTGCATGCCGAGCAAGGCGTGGATGAAGACGGACGGTTGTATCGCGTCTGGGTGGAGCGGTGAAGGAGGCTTCCTCATATGAGCAGCAACTTGGCGCAATTCAACGAAGACTACGAACAGATCATACGTTCACCAGTCGGGGAAGCACGGGAGCGCGCACTGAGTAACCTCATGATGCAGATGGAACAGAAGTATCGTATCCCTGCCGTGCGGAGCGTAGAATGGGAAAGGGAGAACCCGGCAGTGATTGCGATGTATCGCAAAATAGCGGCGAGCCGTTCGCTGTAAAAATGGCAGGCATAGGAGAGTGAGTATGAAACACACCCACTGGGAAATTGACTCAGAATGTCCGAAATGCGGGAAGATCAACCATCTCAACATTCCTGCTGGAGAAACGGTTTGCAGAGTCCACTGCGAACATTGCACTCATGGATACGAGTACACACACGTGGTGAACGAGTATCAGGTTGTTGAAGATTCTTCAGCAGTGTGATAGATGAATAGTTGCCATACCGATCGGCAATACTATAGCTAACAGCAGTGGTTCCCTCCTTTCCAAATTTGTCGCCGGCACATTGTCGGCGGCATTTTTTGCGTACAGATTGGCGGTAACTTGGCGGACTATGTGCTGTGTGAACTGGTAGAATATTTACTGCAAGGAGGTGGAGCCATGCAGATTCAGCTGCGCCCGTATCAGAAGGAAGCCGTAGACGGATTTTTTGGGGCATTACCCAAGTATCGTCGCCAGTTGGTATCGTTGCCCACAGGGGCCGGCAAGACCATTGTGATAGGCACGGCGGCCCATCGCTACTACCACGAGGTGGATTCGACGCGGCCGATTGTCGTCATCGCACACCGCTCCGAGTTGCTCGACCAGGCTGACCAGAAAATACGCTTGGTCTGGCCTGATGTGTTCACGGGCAGAGTTCAGGGCAGCCAGAACGAGCAATTGGGAGAGATCATGCTCGCGTCGACGCAGACGCTCGTCGCGGGTCGTGCGATTCGACAACCGGGTCTGGTGATATACGACGAAGCCCACCACGTTGGCGCTCCTGGTACGCTCCGCATGCTTGAACGTCTGGGTGTCTTCGAACCGGGCGGTCCACCGCTGCTCGGAGTCACCGCAACGCCTCAGCGTGGAGACGGGGTGAAGCTGGGAGATGTCTTTGAACACTTGGCGTACGAACGAACCATTCTTCAGATGATCGCAGATGGCTATCTGTCAGACGTACGTGGGGTCAAGGTAGAAGTGCCAGATTTGAACCTGAGTGCCATCCGTACCAGTGGCGGCGACTACAACGCGAAGGACCTGTCCTACGTGTTGAACTTTGAGAACGCCCTGGACGCAGTTGTGGTGGCCGTGAGGACACATGCAGCCAATCGCAAGTGTCTCGTGTTCGCAGTCGACGTGAAACACGCGAATGCGCTGGCCGAAAGGTTCAAACAGGCTGGAATGACGTGCGCAGCAGTAGATGGTGGAATGGCGGCTGAACAACGGTCGTCGATTCTCAAAGACTTCGCTGAAAATCGTCTACGAATTCTAGTGAATTGCCAGATCCTCACGGAAGGATACGACCAACCGGACGTCGATGCCGTTGTGATAGCGCGCCCCACACGCAGCCAGTCCCTGTACACGCAGATGGTGGGTCGAGCGCTCCGTCTGCATCCGAGCAAGTCCGACGCGATGGTGTTGGACCTTACCGGCGCAAGCCAGGACAAGTCGTTGCAGACGTTCACGGTGCTGATGAAGACGCAGCGCAGAGGGGACCAGGACGCCACCCAAGTCCAAGCGAAGAGTCGGGCAAAGGCAAATCAAGAGGAGTTGCCAATGCAGGACGGTGAGTCCGTCACTGAATGGGTGAATCGTGTCGACCAGGTGACCCGGGCAAAGCAGGAGAAGTCGGAGCAAGTCGCACAGGCAATCAATCTGTTCGCAAATCGCAGCCGGTACCGATGGAACAAAATCAAAGACATGTTCGCCATATGTTACGACGATTCCCGTTGGGCGTACCTGTTCCGCGATGGGGACGAGTATTGGCCGGTGCTCGAGCTGAAGAACGAGAAGTTCATGCCGCTGCACGACAGGGCGTTACCCCTCGAGTACGCACAAGGCATTGCCGAAGGCTTTTTGCAGCTGCTGGAGACAAAGCTGATTGAGAAGGAGGCGGACTGGCGTTCGGCGCCCATGTCGAAGAGGCAGGCGTATCTGCTCGACCAATACCGCATCCAACACGACAAGACGTGGACACGCGGTGCTGCATCGGACGCGCTTACACAGGCATTCTCCAGGAAACGTGTACGGATACTGGGGAAGAACTTCGACGCCGAATACTGGCGCTCGGTGTTGGCTACGGAGAGCGGTAAGGCGTGGTTGGAGGCGCGAATCAACCGCTTCAAGGCGTATGCAGAGGCGCAGGCACGCGCTGTAGTTCAGTAATAGTTGGAGGCGATGAACGATGACTCAGTCTACCGACGAACGAGAGTTGGCCATGGGGGCGCTACGGGAAATCAAGCAAACTATACGACTGCAGCGTACGAACAATCCAGTGAGGACTCGTCCGTTGATGTCCGAGCAGGAATTGATGGTCCGGCAAGTGTTGGGTGACTGTGTACGGCTTGGACAGGTAACAGAGGAGCTGGCGCTCGCGTTAACGACAATCCTCGAGCAGCTCGACCCATTTGTCCACGGCTACGATGAGGCACAGGGGGCGTTGCAAAATGCGCGGCTGATTGTTGATGGCGTGCGAGCAAACTGTGCGCGACTCCCGGAAAGAGTGCGGAGCGGTGTGGGGCATGAATACAAGTCTGATTCCGCGTCTGTGACGGATTAGCGTTGGTCCGAATGCAGTCCACGTCATTATGGCGCTAAAGTTCAAGAAATACGGGCGGCTGCACACCCCATGCAGTCGCCCGTATCCCGACTTATCCCAATTAGTAGACGCTGGAACGAGCTGAATCGACATATATCAAATGGCGGTAAAATGGCGGTATTAAACCAAAAAACACTTGTAAAATGGAGACAGGACACAGAAGGGAACGATCGCCAGTGGCAATTAGACAGACTGATCAAACGTTCGAATACCAAGGGTTGAGATTTAAGCCACTCAAGAAACTGCGCGGGGACGAGGGCGCATTTTACACTATCACGCGCCGTTGCCATGACTCGGAACTGACACCTGCAAATTGGAGCTACCGGGATTTTTACAGGGCTGCAACCGAGGCGGGGAGTGGTGATATTGACGTCTTCGAACTGAGCGGGATAGCTGTAATTCCGTCGACGAACGTTCTTTTCGAGTATCGGTAACGCAAAAAACAAGAGGTGAAAACAGTGGTAGACAAAAGCAAAATCGGGTGGACGGACGGGCGTCGCCTGGGTGTCCTGAAGACTGCAGCAAAGCGTTTGGGTGTTCCGTTTGAAATGTATATCGAGAAACTGAACCAAGGTCTGAAGTATTGCTGGAAGTGCCAGCAGTGGATGGCGAGAGGTGAATTCAACGCCGACAAATCCAAGTCGGACGGGTTGAAAGCTGTTTGCCGCATTTGCGCACGGAAAACAGGCAGAGAGAGCTATGTTCCTCGTTCGCGTAAACGGCGTGGGTTCATTGCCAAAGTTAGAAACGGGGACAAGTTGCAGGCTAGACGCCGCGTGAATTACCTGGTCGAGCAAGGGTTGATTCCGCACCCAGACGACCTTCCGTGTATCGACTGCGGGGATGAATTGTTTATCGGTGAGTATCGCCACGAATACGACCACGCGAGGGGATACGACGGCGAGAACCAACTGTACGTCGAGCCTGTTTGCTCGCGTTGCCACCATGCACGAGAGGAGGCTCGTCGAAATGGCCAATCAGCGTAAAGAGGGCGGCATAGGTTGGACGGATGAGACATGGAACCCGGTCACAGGATGCAGCAAGGTCTCAGCCGGATGCACGCACTGCTACGCCGAGAAGGTGAGTCACCGGTTCGGGTTCACATCGAAGCCATGGAACGCGGCATATGCGGCGGAGAACGTGCAACTGCATTATGACCGCTTGGGGCAGCCGTTGAAGTGGAAACAGCCGCGGCGAATATTCGTGAACAGCATGAGTGACCTGTTCCATGAGCAAGTTCCAGACAACTTTATCCGAAAGGTGTTTCAGATCATGGGCGCCGCTGAACAGCACACCTTTCAGGTTTTGACCAAGCGGCCAGGACGGATGAAGAACCTCCTGAATGAATGGTTTAACGAGCGAGACTTTGCAACGTTGACAGGTTCTACAGAACCGCCGTTCCCTTGGCCTAATGTCTGGCTTGGCGTCAGCGTCGAGAATCAGCAGGCCGTAGACGAACGCATTCCGTTACTTCTGCAAACTCCTGCCGCTGCCCGATTCCTGAGTTGTGAGCCGTTGCTCGGCCCCGTTGATCTCGGGCTGGACGCAGACCAACAGTGGGTTTGCCCACAATGCGGGTCAGTGGAGAATCACGAGCACATAGTTCGCGACAATGACTACAGCTACTTTAAGTGCAACAAGTGTGGATACGAAAACGACAACTACGAGTCATGGGGAACAAAATCGCCCATCGACTGGGTCATCGTCGGTGGCGAAAGTGGCCCGAACGCTAGACCGATGAGTCCGTGGTGGGCGCGAGACCTTCGAGACCAGTGCGTTGAAGCTGGCGTTTCGTTCTTCTTCAAGCAATGGGGCGAGTTCGCACCGGTTCATGAGTTGCGTTGTAATGAGCCTGGCATCAAGGGCAAACAGTGGGTGAACTTCGACCCGGACACAAGCGTGTGCCGAGTCGGCAGGAAGAACGCAGGTCGTGTGCTGGACGGTCGGGTGTGGGACGAGTATCCACGGATTGGCGGCAACGCTGTTTCAAGAGAGGTGACGCAGTAATGGGGGACATTGCGGAAATGATGCTAGACGGAACTCTGTGCCAGGTTTGCGGAGCGGCGATGCAGGACGTTGGAGACGGATTCGAGGCACCGGGATATCCTCGGACGTGCGAAGACTGCAAACCGAAGCGACGCGAGCGCGGAGGAAAACGCGGTGGTAGAAAAGATGGTGTGCCACGATGACCAACCAAAACACACATAAAAGGGCTGCAGAGGTGGCAGGGACTATGGCTCTCGCCTTGCTCGAAGCAGATGGCCTTGCGGTGGTGGATAAGAAACGTTTGGATGCGTTGGAGCGACTTGCACAGGCATCAGTGCGCTGGCGAAATTGCATGGTGGATCGGGCTGGCTATGCGTCAGATACAACAGAGGCACTCAAACGCCACCTTGAGAATGGGGACAGCACATGGGCATTGAGCCGAGCCATCGATGACGTTGAGGGACTACCGTGTCCTCGTTAACGTTAAACCAGGCTCGTCGTGTGATGGACCAGTTGGAAGGGGGAGCACTCGACGAATTCTGGTGTCAAAACGTGGCGGAGTTGAGTGTTCTAATGGGAACTTCAATATCACGGAAGGTCCCATTCAGGGTGCGATACACAGGCGACACTCATGCTCCTATATGTATTTTTGTGGTGGACAGAGTGGGCAGGGACAATTGATGGACACAGCCGAGGAAATTCCAGAAATTCCGGTCAAGGAATTTCAGTGCCCAAGCTGTGGGGACTTGCGATTGCTGAGGGAATCGCAGCTGGACTTGTCACAACCACCGTTGTGTACTCATTGCGAGATTCCAATGCGGCAAGTTGAGAGTGTGCAATTGGAGTTGTTCAGGATGGATTAAACGGTGATGATAGAATAGACAAAGATACTTTGGACGCAAGGTATTTAGTTCCCTTGGACCAGGAGGCCGCGCTCCATGGCTCCGCGGCTTGAGTAGTCCGACAAGGGCGAGCCACCTGCGACCGTCGCACTCGCAAACTCGGATGGTCGGTCATGCGGTGAGCAAACCGCTACGCATGCGTTACCAGAGCGCCACAGGTGTGTGGCGTTTTTTGGTCTCATCTACACCGTGAAGATTGGCGACAAAATGGCGGATTATTACGCAGCCACTGTGCTACGCTCCATTCAGTACACGAAAGTTACCCTCAAAACACCCCACAAGCGTGCTTCGTCGGTGCTAATTTGGAAGAAAGGAGGAGTTACGTATGCTTGGCAGAACGCACATGGCAATCGGGGGAGTTGGAGCCGTTGTCGCAGCTCCACTGCTCTTACATAGCTCGTGGCAGAACATGCGGCAGCAGCTGGTGGGTGACAACTGGCACAGTTTCCCGCACATCCTCATCGCTCAGGCAGTAATCGTGGCATCGACGGTCGTCGGCGCTGTTCTCCCGGACCTTGACCAGCGCGATTCCCTAATGGCCCATAAGGTGGAGGTCATTGGCGGCGTGCCAATTCTGGCCGTGCTCGTGGCGATGGTCTTTGCCTTGCACCAGGCGTCATCTCTCATTGCCTGGGGCGTTGTGGTGGTCCTGGGGGTCTTGTTCAACTCCCAGAAGAATGTCACGCGAATCATCGGACTCGGACTTGTCGGAGTGGGGTTCTTGTACCTCGGGTGGGCAAAACACATGCCCATGCTGTCGGCCATCTTACTCGCTGTGTGGCTTGTGGGCGCGATGTTCACAAAGCATCGAACGTTTACGCATAGCTTACCTGGACTGGCCATCTTCGGTGCAGGTGTCCTCATGTCGGGTGGCGCGCTTGGTTCACTGCACCTTGCCGTGGCTGCCCCGGGGTTTGTCGTTGGATACGCCTTGCACATGGCAGCCGACTTTCCTGCAGGTGGAATCCCGCTGTTGTGGCCGTGGAGCAAGCGCCAAGGCCTGCATCTCGTCAAAACAGGCGGCGCAGTCGACCACTTGATTGGCGGCATCTGCATCCTCGGATTTGTCGCACTAGCCCTGGTTTAGCGCAGAGAGGAGTGATGGTGAGTGCACGTCCCACAGGGGATACCAATCACTGTCCTGGGGCATCTGTTTCAATCGCCGCTACTACTCATTATAGGCGGTGCAGTCATCGCCTACTTGCTGTACCGAACGGTCTATCGCATGTTCGGAAGCCTGATGACTATGTTCTCCATCGTCGCACTTGGGGCAGTCGGTTATGCTGTGTTCAAGGTGCACCATTCCATTGCTTCGTGGCAGCACAAGACACTGGACGCGGCAGCAAAGACAACTGCGAAAGCGGGGGGCAAGGGTACAAGTACCGTCCACCATGCCACGACATCCAGCAATGTGTCTGGCATCGTGAATCCTCTGACATCGAGTGGACAAGGGTCGCCATCAAGTGTGCACATGCCGAACCTCAATGCGATGAGCCCACTCGTTCACCAGAACGCCTGGGTAACTGCGGTTGTGCTGATCGGCGTGGTGATATTGGCGATTGGATACCTGATTTATCGCGGCATGTCTCCAACGAATCGTGCAAACCTGATGTCGAGACTACATGCGGAGTCAGGCGCGTACGCTGGCAAACGCAAAACGGACCCAAACAGGTTTGAAATCAGAGGCATCGAAGTCGGTGTACGCAAGGATAACGGGAAACAAATTCGCATCGACGGTACCGACCGTTTCATCAACACGCTGGTACTGGGCAGCATCGGTACGGGGAAAACGAGTCGAGTCCTCAGCAAGGGTGTCTACCAGGACCTGCGAGCGGTGGCTGACGGAGTGCCGATGGATGTCATTGTGGTGGACCCGGACGGTGGATTCGCGCAAAAGGCAGTCGACATGGCGCAGAAGTTCAATATCCACACGGATGTCATGGACCTGCGTGGGTCCATGCCTAGCACGGTGTCGTTCAATCCGTTCGCTGGAGGCGACATCGCCGACATCATCGACAATGTGCGGGCGGCCTTGCAGGAGAAGATGGGCAAACAGGATGGCTTTTTTCAAAACGCGCAGGATGACCTTGTTCGTACCGTTATTCAGGTTCAGGTGCCCTTGTGGCCGGAAGCGGACTTCCTGTTCTTTGCCGAACTCGTCACCAACCCGCACTACTTCCGGGCGATCTGCGACATGATCCACCAGTACGTGACCCATCAGAAGGACACACCCACGCCAGCTAAAAAGAAGAAGAACGAAGAGGAAGCACCTGGAGCGATGTGGGAGCACATGCGTCCAGAGGTTCAGGCCCGATATGATGCAGCGAGTCCTGCCGAGCAGAGCATGGTCTTTACTGCGGCCAACTCATTTCGCATGGATACCTTCACCGAACAGAAGATGGAGAAGCTCGAAACCATCACGAAGGGTCTCAAAATTGTCGTCAATGAATTGGCAAGCAATCCACGTTTGCGGGAAGTGTTCAGCAAGGACAGTCTGCCGGCAGTAGACTTCAAGTCATTTCTGGCTGCAGGGAAGGATGTACCCGGACGACTGCTGGTCATCGTGACGGGGAACCGACCTGCGGGAAAGCTGTTCGGCAAGTTGTTCCTCGTGGCACTCAAGATGTACACGCTCGAGCGAGGCGGCAGCGAAGACACACGCCGACCGGTGTATTTGTACGTGGATGAATTCGCGGTGTTTGGCACGGAGTCGTTCACAGAAATGTTCTCCCAGGCGCGCAAGTATCGTGTCGGGATGATGCTTGCGATTCAGGCGAGGTCGCAGCTACTCGACGTCTCAAAGAAGTTCATGGACGTGGTCGAGGGCAGCTGTCGAAACAAAATATACTTCCCGGCACCGTCGCCGGACGACGCGAGGTTTCTGGAAAATGCGCTTGGTAGTACGACAGTCATAAAGGAGTCTCACACCGAGAACAAACTCGGATGGTTCGGGTTCGACAGCAGGAATCTGGACCGACGCATCAGCACGCACGAAGCGGTTGACCCGCGGTACCGCCTGGAGGACATCGCATATGGCTTGAAAGCGGACGAGGCGATTTTTGCGATTACAGTGGACAACCAGGTACAGGTACCGGCTGTGGGTCTGACATCCTTCGCTGATGAATGGGCGAACCGCAAGCGTGGGTTCTTCAAGGTGAATCAAGCAGCATCTGTAGACGCGCACCAAGAGGCCGTAGGTGAGACGTCAAGCAAACAGGCGCCAAGAGGATTCTTCCCACGTCCCTTTCGCGCTTCCATGTCGGCACAGAGTGCCACGGCAGCTCCGGCGGAGGCCGTGTCAGAGCCAGAGACGGATGAGTCCCTCACTCACGTGGACGTGCCGACGCTCACCCGAGAGGCCAGCACGAAACCAAGCACCTATGTGCTGCCTGAAGCGGACCCGAACAAGGTGATCCGGCTGGATAAGTTCCTCGTTCGCTCGGACATGCCTGTGGCACATGAACGGGCGGAAACTGCAGCAGAGGCAAACGACCCAGTAGATGAGCCGAAACACGTCTCACCAGAAGTGAGGAAGTCAGAGGAACCAATCGCCGAACAAACCGGAGAAACAGAGCCACTGCCAGTGACAGCACACGAGACGACAGCTGCGCGTGATGAGCCGGTCGAGCAGCCGCAAGCAACTAGGATTGACCTGCGTCCAAAGCCCAAGCTGTGCCCTAAATGTGAAACGACGCAGCTGGAGTTAACGGATGACCGCCGTAAATGGCACTGCCCCGGTTGTGGGTTCGAACGCAAGAATCGCTAGATTGGCGCTAAGTTGGCGGACTATACGCGATAAATTCATGTAACATCAGTGTTATCAACAACAACCAAGTTCCAGTTGGATGGAGGTCATGACAAGTGGAGAATGCTCGTGCAATATACGTGAACACGCTTGCCGAAGGCTCACAGGCGACTGAACCGCAAATCCTGACGGAGGACAACGTTTTGCTTGCCGCGCGCGGCTGGAAACGGGGTCAAACGGTCATCCATGTGAAACTGCTCGGTATCGAACCGAAGATGGTGAATGGGAAGCGAAACACGTATTTGTTTGGCGACCAAGGTGTGGCAAAGGTGATTCTCCCTGTTGCGGCGGAGTATTCCGGCCTTGCGCAAGACGTAGACCCGTTTACCCTGACGAACCACTGGGTTTGTGGGGTGGTGGAGGACTTCGACTTTGAAGACGAGGGCAACCGCGTCATCATCATCAATCGTGTCAAAGGTCTGGAACGCCTGCGTGGCATCAACGCTGAACGTCTGCGGCCGAGCGAAAGAGTGCATGCGGTCATCCAGGGCAAGGTGCGCGGTGCATACATCGTCAACGTAGGTGGATTCAGCGCCCTCATGCCGAAAGCCTGGTACGACTGGGACAACGAGAAGCGCGACGAGGGGACGGTAGGCGAAGAGTTCCCTGTGCAGGTTCGACCGACGAATGTGAAGGACAGAATCGTCGTCAGCCGCTGCCACCTGATGGAGAACCCCAATGCACCGACATCCATTCGCGTGGAGCGTGGGACGTTGGTGAAAGCGAAGGTGGCGTACATCCAGGGCGGGTTGCTGAAGGCCGATGTGGCGCTGGGATTCCGCGTGAGCGTTGACCCACGAAATATGCGGGCCATCCCCAAGGTTGGCGACCAGGTGACCGTGAGAGTGCTCGGGATGCGCAGGAACGGGTACTACGGGATCACTGTGGGGTAGGCTAGGCAACTGAGGAACGGCGCGGGGCGTCTCCGAGTGGAGGCGCCTTTTGCGATGTTCTAGCTAAGTACGCGAAAGCATGCTGTCCTAGGGTTGCGCAAGACGCTGTGTTAAACATGGTGAGGCTTAGTATGCTGAACACGGAGGCGCTTAAAGTGCTTTTCATTCCACGTAGTCACATGCGGATGAGGACTATTTTGAGCTTTAGCGGCGATGAAAGCATCTATGTAGTCCACATACTCATTTACGTAGTCGTCCAACGCGACTAGCACTAGGTTTTTTTCCTCTGTGTCGATACCCTTAGCATTCACTATCTTACGTATCGCGTCAGCTATAGCTGGCGGCCTGTAACCATAATAGCTCTCGAGAACCCAGCAACATTCAGCAATCACAATCGAAGGGATTTTTAGAATGACTTCTCCCCGATCGACTCGGTTCGTGAGCTGTTGTACCTCAGTGACCATTTTGGGCGGATCTCCGGTAATAATCCGCAAAATAATGTTCGAATCAACCCAAACTGTGATTGGCGTGCTGCTCAATGTCTATCCCTCGTCTTCCAATGACTTAAACTTGGAGCCTGATTGGTCAGCATACACGTGAAGGCGCAATTCATGCATGTCGTCCACATAGTCTCGTGTAGCAGGCAAGATTCCGATGAGTGAGGTTAGGGCCTGGCGCTTTACAGCTTCAACGATGACTTGACCCTCAATTACTTTGAACACGATTTGATCACCTTGTTCAGCGCCTAAAAGGCGTCGAATCTCAACAGGAATTACAGTTTGTCCTTTGCTGGACAATGTGCTGATAGCAGTCATAGATACCATCTCCTGATTGCCTCTTTGCTCCATTATACGTTTTACCCCCTGGCCATGTAAATTGTGTGTAATTAGTCTTACCAAATAAGCGTATGCTTACTCACGAAAATGCTTTACACACAGCAAAATATATGGGCTACAGACTGCTGGCGGGTTGCTGAAGTCCGATGTGGCTCCTGGATTCCGCGTGAGCGTTGACCCACGAAACATGTGTGCGATTCCAAAGGTTGGCGACCAGGTGACCGTGAGGGTGCTTGGGATGCGCAGGAACGGGTACTACGGGACTACGGTGGGGTAGGGTAGGCAACTGAGGAAAGGCTAGGGGCGCCCCCGAGCGGAGGCGCCTTTTGCGATCATTTTGCAAAATATGTTGCACGAACTGGATGGTAGAATCGGTTCTGGAAGGGTACTTCCGCCTTTCCTCCAACACGTCATAGACGGAGAGGAGGTGAGGGTGATGAGCGAAATCGACTCATTGATTGCACTTGGAACTGCAACTGTCACGTTGCTTACTGCACTCGTGCAGTTTGCGACAGCACGACAGAAGAAGCAGCCAAGGCGCAATCGAGGGGAGAAAACGCCAAAGAGCGGGTTGGCCACCAACCGAAAACCCCGCTCTTAGCACCCCGGCGGAAGGGCTGGTTTTGCCAGCCGCGCCCTTCCGCTTTATTATTTTTAGCGTAGCACGCTTTGAATATTCCATCAAGGTGTCCTCACGCCTATGTCCTTCTGGCTGACAATATTGGCGGAGTTTTGTATTGACATCATTCTCAGAGTTCCCTAGCAGAGTTCTCGCAGTGTATAATTATTCGGCGCAAACTGAACCGATTAGCGAAGTCCTTCTTCAGTTAACGCCCCCTTTAGCTGAAGAAGGAAGGTGCCCTGAATTGCATGGAAAGCTGTCATTTCTTATGTGCCACCGGTAGATTCCCACTAAAATTTAATGTCTTCGTCCTACCCAGCCAAGTTGTGTATTGAATTTGAGCTGTGAACCCTAATTCGGGCGCTGGCTCGTACACATTCATGTCCGTAACGTGAAACGGTGGCATTGATGAATTCTGATTCAGATAGTACACAAAGAGACTCTCCAAATTCACCACATTCCGCTGTCCGTCTTGGAAGTTTGGAAAGTAAAATGTTCCGCTGTTTGTCGTGATTTGCTGAAAAGACGTTGCCTCAGCTGCCGCGCCATCCAAGGCGTATTTAAAGGCGTCAGTGGCACTAGACTGCACTTCGGAATCGAGACCAATACCCACCCAGTCCCTCCAAATCCACATCGCCATTAAGAGAGCCAGTACGCACGCAGCGAGCACATATGTCCAAGTACGCTGGTACCAACGCAACTTTGGTCGATGATTCATCCGAGTCCCTCTTTCCAAGTGCCTTCTCGAATTCTTCTGCCCCTATGTGCCACAAGCATCCTTCGGCACCAACTGTATATTCATGCGACGGGGGGCAGGCGTGGGGGCATTGAATTCAAGCCCAGAAGAGGTCAACATTCACTTTTTCATGATGAAGAACACAATGAGGGCGATCAATATGAGAACTCCAATAATGACAAACCAATTAAGGTGAATGCTCTGCGTTTGTAATTGAGACGCTACAGCGTTACCCTGGCTCATCCATGTGCCTCCCCCAAGTCCGGTCCTGCACTATCCTGCCCGTTGGCGACGCATCCCAGAAACTCCATAACTGGATACTTGTGTTCGGCAAAGAGGAAATCCTTCTTCAGGATAAACCTTCGGCTGCTGACCAGCTTCACTCAATTTTGTCCGAAGGTAACCGCAGAAATGAGGTGTTACCGCATTTGGCGTAGATTATACAAGCTCATTGCTGCTGCCCAAGCCTTCGATAAGCAGCCTGGGCGCATGACGGTACTTGCCTTGCAGGGGAACAACGGCAGCAAAGTATCCCTTCGGATTAACTGATAGAAGTACAGGACTACCATGTGGTATTGGAGTGACACGTACCTTTACGATCGACTTGTCGAGTACGACGCCCGAAATATCCGCTTCGTGCTCATCCGCACCCATTGACCAGTAAAGTGGTCCCTTGACAGTCTCCCTGTGAACCCATCCACCGCTGAATCCGACGAGTTTACCGGTGGTTCTGTCTCTTCCGAAGGTACCCGTGATAATATGTTCCTTCCTGTCAATTTGGCAAGAACCAACCAGAATGACCTTCTCGTCGTGCTGAATGAAATACAGCACCTTCACCTGACTAACGCTATGTTCAGGATATTTGACTGGCTTATCCTTATATAAATTGTAATGATTTTCGACAGTGTCTCTCAGTGCATCCTGCACTTCATCCACAGTATAAGTTGGGTGGGATGAGTGGGTGGGCGAACTCGTTAAAGCCATAGCTGGCTGAACTGCGGCACATACGGTTCCGAGGGCAGCTGTTACGGCACTGAAAATGACAAATTTCTTGAAGGACATACAAACCAGCTCCTGTAGCTAAGTTTGCTGGTTATTGTTCCGACAACCGGATTTTCTATGTCGTTGTGGTACTCTTCTGCCCAATAGCCCCAGATTACCAAATCACCCAATGTTGGATAATTATACACCATCACAACGGGTCAACGTACCAGACCTTCTCACAACACAAAAGCCTGATTGATCGTGTTATAATTGTTATAACCTGATACCGAGGAGGATACATTGATGGAAGTGCGAAAGGTCTTTAAAGCTGGAAACAGTTTTGCTGTTTCGATTCCAGCCGATTGGGTTCGTGAAATGCATCTGGAAGAACAACCTGTTGAGGTCACCCGTAACGAGCAAGGGGAAATCGTAGTTCGCCCAATCACGTCCTCAGTTTCTGACATCTCACCAAAGTTCTATGAGGCAGTTGACCGGTTTGTGAGCGAATACGGAGATGTTCTCAAGGGGCTTGCTGATCGATGAGGTTTCTGACCGTCGAAGAAGTCCTCTACATTCACTTCCAAGTGATTGACCGCTTCGGAGGACTGCATGGCGTACGAGATAGCGGTGGGCTTGAATCGGCTGTCGCACGCCCTCAAACAACAGTGTTTGGAAGCGATGCGTATCCAACTGTAATTGAGAAAGCATCGTCCATGCTTCACTCGTTGATACTGAACCACCCGTTTCAAGACGGGAACAAGCGGACCGCGTTTGCAGCTGTAGGCTTATTTCTGCAGTTAAACGGTATCTCAATTACTGGTGTGCACCGAGAGATTGAGGATTTTGTTGTTCGCGTCGCCGAGGAACATTTGTCAGTGGTAACCATCGCAGATTGGCTTTTAAGTCATACCAAAGACGGAAACTTCAAGAATTAGAGCCGACATTGTGACCAAAGCGAATCTAACATCACTTTCCCTCCGCCACACTTTTTCGTTCCTTCACAGTACGGATACAGCTGTCGGTTGCCGAACAACGCGAGCAATCTCCCTATTCGCAAGGAGCGTCGCTATGGGGCTAACCTCTCTCTTAGATCTTTCGTTTTCTCCCTCATGCTCGCTCACTCGCAGGATTCCGTTCCTGACTCGACAGACAGATTGTCCAGAGTGAGAGCCTGAGAGCCGCCGGTCGGACTTGCTTGCTAAACTTGCAGGAATTTGGCTTACGCTTTAAAGCGGATATGGCTGTGCCACACTACCAGCGCTCAAACATACCTTCATTTATGGGTAGCATTCCATAAATGAAGGTATAATCCCTCACAGTTCTTCCGTCACTATCCTTCCCAAGAACCACAACAAATCCCCGTTAAAAGTGAATATTCATCCACCGAGGGTCAGATTGCTCTCTTGAGGTCTCACCCTCTTATGCTCAACAAGTACATATTTCACGAGAAACCATAGATTCAACAGGGCACAGCAACCTGTTGACAATATAATAACGATATCGTTATATTGTGTTTGAGGTGACCCATAAATGGATTTTGAAAGCTTGGCGGATACATTGAAAGCCCTCGCCGATCCAACGCGTCTGCGGGTCATTTCTTTGTTAAACATCCGCGATTGTTGTGTTTGTGAATTGGTCCCGTTGTTTGGAATTTCGCAGCCTGCCGTCTCGAAACACATGAGTCGACTGAAGAGTGCAGGTCTTGTGAAGGAGAGTCGCAAAGGGATGTGGGTGTTTTATTCACTGAACAAAACGAGATTGGAGGAAGTGGGCGTATCTCTGAACAACCTGCCTGATATGTCTAATACATTGAATGAGCTTCAAGAGAAAGGGTTACTTGTCCAGTGTGACAGTATGGTAAAACAATGACTTCCATGACATGGTTAGCAATCGGTGTGTTTGTCATTACGTTAGTATTCGTGATTTGGCAACCAAATGGCTTGTCGATTGGATGGAGCGCGCTGGGAGGCGCGGTTCTTGCCCTCCTGCTCCACGTTGTGCATTTGAGCGACGTATGGTCCGTCACAAAAATTGTTTGGGATGCCACGCTGTCCTTTGTGGGGATCATTATCATCTCGACAATTCTCGATCAGATTGGATTCTTCGAGTGGGCAGCGCTTAGAATGGCGCACGCGGCAAAAGGTAATGGGCGAAAAGTATTTCTTTTTATAACCATCCTTGGAGCGATTGTGGCTGCGTTCTTTGCGAATGATGGTGCTGCGTTGATTTTGACCCCTATCGTGCTAGAAAAAGTGAAATTATTGAAGTTTGATACGAAAAAGATGTTCCCCTTTATCTTGGCGAGTGGCTTCATCGCAGATACGACTTCGTTGCCACTCATCGTAAGCAACCTGGTGAACATCGTATCGGCGGATTACTTTAGGGTGGGTTTTATACGATACGCGTTCCACATGATTGTTCCAGACTTGTTCTCGTTTGGTGCCAGTCTTTTGATGCTGTACGTGTTCTTTCGCAAGGACATCCCGAAAGAATACAACCCGAT